>JBHIDV010000014.1:0-17386 GCA_046760285.1 Sedimentisphaerales bacterium | reverse complement strand
GACTGGAAGCTGGAAAAAGCTACCCCAGGACAGGACGAATATGGTCGAAGAGCTATCGATTTCGCTCTGGATGAAAGAGGTGGCAAACTGTTCGGTAATATTACCGGAAAAAATATTGACAGGCCTCTTTGTATACTGCTCGATGCTGTTGCTATATCAGCCCCAAAGATTAATGATAGAATCACCACACGCGGTCAGATAACCGGCGACTTTACACAAACGGAAGTTGTGGATATGGTCAATAAGCTAAATGCCGGCTCACTACCTGCCAGACTGATTGAGCAGCCCATATCTATAAAAACAATCGGTCCGTCCATCGGCGCCGACAACCGCGACCGAGGCATTGAAGCGGGTTTCATTGGCCTGTTCGTGGTGATGTTCTGTATGCTCATCTACTATATGCTTGCCGGCTCCATCGCGGACGCAGCACTGCTTATGAACATCTTATTCGTGTTGGCAATAATGGCGGGCATTAGAGCAACCTTCACCTTACCGGGCATCGCCGGCATTATACTGACTATTGGTATGAGTGTGGATGCTAACGTGCTAATTTTTGAGAGAATCCGCGAAGAACAGCAGAAAGGCTCATCGGTGACAACCGCTATACGAAACGGCTACCAAAGGGCATTCAGGGCCATTTTCGATGCCAACCTCACTACATTCATCACCGCTGCCATTCTTTACTGGCGAGCTTCGGAAGAGATACGAGGCTTCGCTATTGTGCTGATGCTGGGCATCATATCAAGTATGTTCACCGCCCTGTTCGTGACCCGGGTAATTTTCGATTTCCTAATAGGGCGGCGAATCATCAAAGACCACTTATTTATGCTAAGGCTGATACATCAGCCAAAGGTAAACTGGATGGGGGCCAGGCCGATTTTCTTCTGCCTGTCAGCGGTGCTCATTGTGGCAGGCTTAACGGTTTTCTTTACCAGAGACGATGCCAAGAACAACAAATATGACATCGAATTTACCGGCGGAACCCTGGTCCAGGTCAATCTAAAGCAGGCCCGAACCAGACAGTATGTGGAAGATAAAATCCGCCAGATTGGCCAAGAGCTGAATAACCCGGCCCTGGCCGCGGCAAATGTTTATAGCATCGGAAAATCGGGCAAACAATATGAAATCACCACCACAGAGACAAATAAGACTACTGCTACCGTCACTTTCCCGGAATCCGAGCAAGTCGCTCCGCATACCATCGAAACTGTAATCTCAGCCATTGAAAAGGCTCAATCCCAATATCGCGGCTCACTGAGCGATTTGCAGGTCACACAACACAGCCAAAGCAGTGTTTCAT
Source organism: Sedimentisphaerales bacterium (assembly GCA_046760285.1). Classification (GTDB taxonomy): domain Bacteria; phylum Planctomycetota; class Phycisphaerae; order Sedimentisphaerales; family Anaerobacaceae; genus JBHIDV01. The sequence goes on along the minus strand of JBHIDV010000014.1, from coordinate 16,086 downwards.
TTATCATAGCTACAAGCCAGATAAATCCCTCTCTGGTTAAAAATATTCTCAGTACAGCTTTCCCGCAGGCTAATATTTCAGAACCTCAAGTTAACGAGGTGGTCAATAACGCCATAAAAACTGCTTTTGCAGACGAGTTGGAAATCCAGCAAAATTTGCAGCCGGAAATCACGTCACAGGAAAAAATAACTCCAGAGCTTATAGATTCTTACCCCGAACTTGCTGATTTTGCCGGTGGGCTCAAAATCGAATGTAAAATCAAAAGAGCTGCTACACTGCAAGAAATCGAGTCAAGATTGGCGGCTTTGCAATTCAAGCCGGATACGCAAAACCTTGAGCGGAATCCTTATTGCCTCCTCAGTCCGGACCTTACGCCGATAGAACCCAACCAGCCGGTAAAGGCCTTCGCTTATCTGAGCGTCGAGGAGGAGGCAGGACTGCGCGAATTAACCGAGGATGAATGGAGACGGTTTGTGGAAAACGAAACGACCAGAGTGCTGGCCGCAACTAAACTGGAAGCGTCGCTACCCCGAGTAACCCAGATAGACCCTTCGGTCGGGGCTGAACAAAAGACCAGGGCTTTGATTGCCATAGTACTGTCTTTATTTGCCATCGTGGCTTACATCTGGATTCGATTCGGAAATGTCCGCTACGGCTTAGCTGCAATCTTAGCGCTTCTCCATGATGTATGTATAACTCTGGGCGCGGTGACCATCTGCACCTATATTGCCGCCACACCCATTGGAGAGAAACTTTTGATCGGAGACTTCAAAATCAATCTGGCAGTAATAGCTGCCTTCTTGACACTCATTGGATACTCGCTTAACGATACGATTGTTGTTTTTGACCGTATCCGGGAAAATCGCCGCAAGGCCAGTCTAAACCCGCAGATAATAAACAATAGCATCAACCAAACTATTTCCAGAACCATTCTAACATCTTTCACCACCTTTATAGTGGTGCTGATAATGTATATCTTTGGCGGGGCCGGCCTGAGAGGTTTTACCTTCGCCATCGGTTTCGGCATTATCATCGGTACGTATTCCTCCATTGCCATAGCTGCACCGGTATTGCTGCTCGGCACAAAAGCAAAAAAGCAAATCGCTAATCGCTAATCGCAAATGGCAAATCGCAAATCGAAAATTGCGAATCAAGAAGCGATTTGCGACAAGCGACAAGCGATACGCGACATGCGACAAGCGTTAATTGTAATCGTTTTCTGGATTCTGGATTCTGGATTCTGGATTCAAATATCCAGCATCGAGTATCCAGTATCCAGCATCAAGTATCCAGTAAACAGCATCGAGTATCCAGTATCCAGAGGCCACCCCACTTATTGCCATTAGATGGCTTTTGCTGCGTCACTGTCGAGAAGCCAGGTGACTTTATCAAGAACAGGCCAAAGAACGTGAATAGGATACCGCACTTCGTCCGGCTCGCTGGTCAAAACTTCTTTCAAAATATCAGCCTTTTCCTCGCCGGAGACCAGCACAGCCAGGTGAGATGCGGCACATAAAACTGGATGTGTCAAGGTTATGCGGCTCAGCTTCTCATTCAAGACGTAAACGACAGAGGCTAAATTTTCCGTATCAAAGGGCGCGTATGAGTTGGGAAACAGTGAACCGGTATGGCCCTCAACACCCATACCGAGCAGTATCAAATCAAACTCAGGAAGCTGATTTGCCTTTAAGCTGAAAACTCTGCGAATCGTATCTTCATAACAACGAGCCGCAACCTTGATATCGCCGTACTCAGTCGGTATTCGATGAATGTTCTCTTGGGGAATGGCCACTTTACTCAAGAAGCCATTGGCAGCCAGCTTGTAATTGCTCCATTGCGAATCCGGCGGAACGTACCGCTCGTCCACCCAGAACATCTGTATCTTATCCCAGGGCAGAGACTTAGCCTGCGGCATCTCGCCCAGCAACTGGAAAAAACGTTTAGGAGTATGTCCCCCTGATATGGCAACATAAAAGACGTCCTTCGCTTTTATCGCTTTTTGGGCGTCGGCAACAAAAAGCTCCACGCTTTTGTGCGCCAGACTCTCAGCGTCGGACACAATCTCAACATTCGGTTTATACTTTGCCGCCGTTTCCATTTCCCGCCCCTTTAAGAAAACACTTGTAATAAATTCATTATCTACTTTTAGTAATACCTTTGCCAGAAAAAATTTTTCAAAAAATTTTCGTTTTGTTAACTGTCAGCTATATAATAACTTATCTGGATTCTGGATTGTGGATTCTGGATTCTGGATTCCAGGATGCAGCATCGAGGAGCCAGAGTTACCTTACATCTGGCGAACACGCTCAGTTATTTTAGACGGGCTCAACAGGTTCTTGTTTTATTTAGTCGGTCTTCTATCCTGTAAATCCTGTCCAAAAATACAAATTCCTATACTTTAAATTACTCTTGCACTAAGCCTGAAATCCGAATCTTAATATCTTCGAGAATCATATACAACGACGGCACCAACAAAAGTGTTATGCACGTGGCGAACGCGACTCCAAATGCCAGGCTTATAGCCATCGGTATAAGGAACCGGGCCTGAAGACTCCTTTCCGCAATCATCGGCAACAGGCCACAAAAGGTGGTCAAAGTGGTCAACATGATGGGACGAAATCTTCGGGTCGCACAATCACGAAGCACCTGAGCCAGCTCGCTCCCACTTCTGTGTTCGCGGTTAATCAGGTCGATCATAATGAGTGAATCATTCACCACCACGCCTGCAAGTGCTACGATTCCAAATAATGAAAGTATGCTAAGGTTGAAACCCATCAGCAAATGTCCTATCGTTGCTCCCACCAGTCCAAATGGAATCGCAGACATTACTATAGCTGGCTGCGAATAGCTTCTAAACAGAACCGCCAGCAACGCATATATGGCCAGCATGGCAATTGCAAAATTAGGTATGAGGGTACTCAGCGCCTCGTTTCGCTCACGTTGCTCGCCGGCAAAGCGATACTGTAGGCCCGGGAATTCGTGCATCAGGCTCGGCAGTACGCTTGCATCCAGTTCACGATTGATTTCTGCCGCATTGGCTACCGCTTCATCAACATCGGCTGAGACACTTATCACACGTCGGCGGTCGACTCGCCTAATCGTTGAATAGCCGCGTCCATACTGAACCTCGGCCACAGTCTTAAATGGTATCTGGGTGCCATCCGGCAGGCGAATTCTCATGTTCTCGACATCGGCCAGGCTCCTTCGCTGATTTTCAGGATAGCGAACCATCACGCGGATATCGTCCCGGCCGCGCTGGATACGCTGGACTTCGTCACCGTAAAAACCCTGCCTGACCTGTCTGGCTAAGTCAGAAAGTGTTAGCCCCAGGTTGCGGCCTGTCTCTTTGAGGTCCAGTTTCAACTCAGCCTTTCCCGGCTCAAAGTCATCAGCAATATCACTAACGCCGGTATAGTTACGGAGTATACCCTTTAGCCTTTCGGACGCCGCCACGAGCACATCATAATCTCGGTGAGATAGTTCCACTTCTATGGGATTGCCGGTGCTCATAAACTCAGCCATAAATGTCAGAGATGAAACACCTGGTATTTCACCGACTATCTCACGCCAGCGGTTCTTTATTGCCACACTGGATGCGTCCCGCTCTTCGGCACCAAGCAGTTCCACATTGACCTCGGCAAGATGAGATTGTCCACGGACTTTGAGGTCGACGGAGACCGGCCCACCGCGACCCAATGTTGGATGAGCACCGATGGTGGTAGAAACGTGTTTTAGAAGTGACGGTTTGCCCGGACGCTTGCTGTCAAACTCTTCGATAGTCTGAAAAGCCGCTCTCTCAATGCCTTCTATAATCTGGCGTGTTTGCTCCACAGGTGTGCCCAGAGGCATGGTCAACCGCGCCAGTATATTGTCGGCTTCAACGGGGTCGAAGAATACAAACTCGATATAGCCCCCGGCGATAAGGCCAACAGTGGCGAGAAATATCGCGATGCCGATGCTTAACGTCACATAGCGCCATTTAACCGCTCTTTCTACGAATTTAGCGAAAGGCCCATAGACAAACCAGGTCAGCATCTTGTGTGTTACCGAATTGATTTTGTCAGTGAACCGAACAAGAACGAACTTATTCCAGGACCTTTTGGACGAAAGATGGGCCGGCAGAATTAGCAATGCTTCGAGAAGCGAGACTGAAAGAACACTTATTACCACTATAGGCAGAACCCGCAGCATCTTGCCCATGATACCGCTGGTATAAGCCAATGGTACAAACGCAATCATTGTTGTAAGAACAGCCAATGTAACCGGCATAATCATTTCTTTTACGCCCTTTATGGCTGCTGCAGTCCTGTCCATGCCTTGTTGGCGGTAGGCAAAGATATTTTCACCCACTACAATGGCGTCGTCCACTACCAGACCGAGGCACATTATAAATGCAAAAAGGCTTATCATGTTAATGGAGACGCCAAAAAGCGGCAGCAGCCAAAACGCGCCCAGAAAAGAAATAGGGATACCCATCGTCGTCCAGAAAGCAAGTCGCATATTCAAAAAGAGCAGCAAAGTCAAAAACACCAGTACAAGACCAATATAAGCATTTCTGGTAAGCAGACTCAATCTGGCCTTTAAAAAGACCGTATCGTCTTCCCATAAATCAATTGAAATCCCCTCGGGTAGTTGGGCTTTTTTCTCGGCAATATAGCCTTTAACAGTACGCGCTATATCGATTGCATCCTGTTCGCCGACACGTGAGACTTGTATAAGAGCCGCTCTTTTGCCGTCAAACTTTGCATACAGGTCGACATCCTCAAACTCGTCCCGGATGGTAGCAATGTCACTGAGCCTGACTTGCGTGCCGTCATTGCTGGTGAGCACTATGATTTTCTCAAATTCCGGGCCGTAATACTTTTGGCCTTTAGTACGAACCAGAATCTCTCCGCCCGAGGTTTTTACCGAACCTGCTGGAATATCAAGCGAGGAATTTCTAACCATTCTGGAAACCTGGTCAAAACTCAAATTATAACGGCGAAGAGCCTCCTCAGAAACTTCAATAGATATTTCATAGGGCCTAATCCCGGCAATGCCAACCTGACTGATATTTTCCATCACGGTCAAATCGTCTCGAATCTGTTCCGCCAGCGTCCGCAGCGTCTTCTCCGACACATCCCCATAGATCACAACAGAGATGACTTTGTGTGTGGTTTTAAGTGCTGAAATAATTGGTTTTTCCGTTTCCTGAGGAAAGGTAATGATAGTATCGACTGCCGCCTTTATATCGTCAAGCACATCTGTGGTGTTGGCATATTCCTCAACCTCGACCAAAGTTAAGCTCCCGCCTTCATAAGCCCTTGAGGTTATGCGTTTTATGCCGTCCACAGCCGCAATAGCCTCTTCGACACGCAGACATACCCCTTGCTCGACATCTTCCGGCGAGGCTCCAAGATAAGGGACAGTGATGTTAATCGTATCAAGGCTAAGCTCTGGAAAAACTTCGAGCTTTGCCGAGAAAATGGCAAACAAACCGACAACCATAATTAAAAGCATCAGCAGATTTGCCGCCACATGGTTCGATGCAAACCATGCCAGAACACCTTTTTCCCCATCTACATCTTTCACCTAATTTGTCTCCAATTTCGAAGCACGAAATCCGAAACAATATCAAAACAAGTGAGCTAAAGTTTGGAGTGACTAAAGTGTCTAAAATATGGATATCAGAGGATCAGGATATCAGGATGCAGGATACCAAGATATCAGAATATCAGAAAAATTTTCCCTGATAACCTGATATCCTGATGCCCACCACCTGATACCCTGATAGTCTGAATCATTAGCTCACTTTAGGCACTTTATCACTTTAGGCACTTATTTTTCCACCTCTATCCTAACCTGCATACCCTCAACAACCGTATCAAGAGTGCTTAACACAATCATTGCCTTATCATCAACACCCGAAACCACATACGCAAAATCCTTGTCGGCACGGACAGCTTCCAAAGGCTGAATATGCAAACGACCATCATTAACCAACCAGACTTTATTGCTGTCATGTATCGCATCACGAGGCACCGCGACTGCATTCTCGAGAGTTTTGCCCTCAATGAAAACCTCTACAAACGCGCCCGGCAGTAATGGAGGCTTACCACCTGAAGTATCAAACGGCTTGGGCACTTCCACTACCACCGAGACCATCCGGGATGTTCTGTCGACCTGGCCTGTGGTTCGCATCACATAGCCCTTCCAGGTGTGCTCGGCCCCTGCAAATTCAGCTTTTACGTAGGCAGGCGCTGGCTTACTTGACGCTGAACTGCCATTAACTGCAGTGGAATTCTCAAAGGCATCGAACCAGGCCAGCTCTTCATCCTCGAGCGGAACCTCTATTTCGACAGATTCAACTCCGTATGCAACACCCAAGGGCTGTCCAGCCACTACATACTGGCCCAGGTCAACCTTTTCGCTGATTATCAGAGCATCAAATGGCAAAAACACACTGGTTCGCTCAAGCTTCAATTCTGCAGTTGCAAGTTGTGCCCTGGCCGATTCCAGTGCAGCCTGTGCCTGCCGAATCTGTGGTTCACGCAAGACCAGCGGCGAAGTCGGCTCAGTGTTTGGGTGCAACTGTTGCCACTCTCTGCGGGCAACTTCTGCCTCAGCCATCTCTATGTCCAGCCTGACCTGAGCTTCTGCCACAGCAGCCTGAGCCTGCTGAACGGCTAATTCATAGTCTCTTGGGTCTATCTTCAAAATCTGCTCTTTGGCTGGAATAAATCCTCCTGCCTTGAGCTGGGGGTTCAAGGAAACGACCTTGCCGGAAACCTCAGGCACAATCTCAACCTCAACCTTTGGACTGGCCGTCCCGTACCCCTGAATAACCATCGGTATATCCCGCACGTGCAGTTGCTGAACCTTAACTAATGGCGGCAAAACCTCTTGTTCGACTCGCTGAGGTGGTTTTCGTAGCTTGATGAACATCAAAGCAACCAATATCCCTACTGCTATAATGACAAAGGTAAGCAACGCTTGCAATAGACCACGACCCATTTTGTAAACCTTGTCGCTTCGCTCCGTAGGCTTTCTTTCCGTTTTTTCGTTATTGGTCATCTCTTCACCATCTTTACCTCAGATTCGCCTTGTACATCCCAGTCACCACCCAGAGCCAGGTACAGATTAACCCGCGTGGTCCATATTTGTCCTTTGAGAATAGTTAATTGTTCTTCAGCGATTCTCCGCCGTCGCTCGGATTCAAGAACTGCCAATATGCTCTCAACGCCACGCTGATATCGCTGTCTGGATAGCTGCTCTGCTGCTTTAGCCTCCATAAATTGACGCTGGACATGTTCGAGCTGGGTTTGCAGCATCTGCTCACTGACCAGTGCATCCTCCACCTCCCGCATCGCGGTCAGTACTACGCCGGCATAATTAGCCGCCAATTCTTCATAGCGGGCCCTGGCAGCATCAATTTGTGCGCGAATCTGGCCGCCTTTAAAGATCGGCTGAGCCACACTGAAAAGCAATGAATAAGTCTCTGCAAAATGCTCCCAAATATCACGCCACCGGTCGGCACTGGCGCCATAACTGGCCGTAAGGGTTAAATCCGGATATAACTGCGCAATACTAACACCAATCCGCTCGTTCGCTGCACGCAAGGCAAACTCGGCGGCCTTAACATCTGGTCGGCGGTCTAACAGCAAGGCAGGCACACCAATCGGAAAAGGCTGTAAATCTGGTAAATCCGCCAAAGTCTCGGGCAGATGTTCAGACGCTCCCGGCTGACGAGCTAAAAGAACGTCAAGCGCATGATAAGCTGTCAACAGCGATAGCTCAATGTTCGGCTCAAGAGCCTTCGCCGCCTCTAAATTTTCGCGCGCCAGCCTGACATCGACCGGCCCAACAAGGCCCTTACTATATCTACGCTCAACAATCTGAAGCGTGCTGCGGCGACTCTCCGTGTTTGCCCGTGCTATTGCCAGACGCTTCTGAAGGGTTGCGATATCGACTCTGGCTCTGATTACTGTGGCGATAATCGAATTTATCAAAGCTTGCTCATTCGCTTCAGCGGCAAACAAACCTACCCAGGCTGCCCTTTCTAAACGCCTCAGCTTACCAAACAAATCGACTATGTAAGCTACAGAAACATTCTGGGCCCAGGTCTCAGTAATGACACTGAATCGCCCTATTCCGCCAAAATTAAAGGACCGTTGGCTTCGGTCACGGTTCAGACTGTACGAGACGTCCGGCCATAAGCGCCCGCGAGCTTCTGCAAGCGACGCCTGAGCCTGCAGCACTCTTGCCGCCGCGGCTTTGAGGTCATAGTTATTCTCCAACGTCTGCCGCACCAGTTTGGCTGTTATCGGGTCGCCGAATCGCTCCCACCACCTATCAACCATCTCAAGGTCATTGACGTCCTCGCTATGTTTTCCGGGACGGACATAACCAGTTACAACATCGGCAGTAGTTTCGGGCCTGGAATACTCTGGCCCCACCATACAACCGTTGAAAATTCCAAGACAGCATATCAGTATTGATAATAGCTTTTTCATCAGTTATTTCCCTTCGCAACAGCCCGAATACCAGCCGTTGCAATTTGAACTATGTGCTCTACTAAGTCTTCTAACTTAAGGTCGGGACTAAATTCGCTGTAAAACTCCCAGAATATCAGCGGATGCAATATAAGCCCATCAATGGTCAAAAGGCACCGCATCGCTCTATCACGACTAATACCAGGACACAACTGCATGATAGCATCACAGAATGAACTTCGAGCTTGCCCGATCACCTCGTTCACTAACATTTCCTTTTTCAGTTGTGGATTCAGAAGCTCACGTACCATAAGCACAAGCAAAGAGTTACGCGAATCTCTGTCAGCTAACGTGCTTAAGCCAGTTTCCACTGTTTTCTTGAGAAGCTGCTCCAAGGTGGGATTCTCTGAGCTCATAACTTCACGTAGATTAGCCACCTGGCGATTTACAAGCTCGGTCATGTGCCTGCGAAACATTTCGATATAAAGCTGTCTTTTACCACCAAAATGATAGTTTACCGCTGCAATATTACATTGGGCACGCGCCGTGAGGTCTCGAATACTTGTGCCTTCGAAACCATGCTCACAGAAAAGCTTTTCTGCCGCGTCCAGCAATCGGTCCTGAACAGCCTTGTCAGTCCCGGGGACTACTTGTGGAGAACCATTATCTGTATTGTTATCCTGTAAAACTGCCATATTGCGCCTCCTAAACAGCTGTTTTATACGAAAGTTTAAAACATTTGTTTGAATAAGGCAACTATTTTTTCAAATTTTTACCTGAAGAAAGGCTCACACATCATAAGTCGTTTATTTTAAGGATGTTATGCATCTTGGCCTATTGAAAAAAATAAAACTATTGCTCTGTCGAAGGTTAATTGATAGATGTCATTGCGAGCGAAGCGAAGCAATCTCAATTGTTCAAAGGCTGGAGATTGCCACGGCCACTTGCGTGGCCTCGCAATGACAACTGCTCAAATTACTTGCGACAGAGTACCACGTTCTTTGCATGTAAAAGATACTTATAGCTTTTATGCAATAATGGAGTAATATATCGGGTATAGAGAAAAAAGATTGATATGCCCGTCTAACAGGATGGCGTTAATAAAATATTCATTTGACCGCAAGAGTAAAAAAAATATAATTGCTGATAGTTCGCTAGGGGTGGCTTGCTAAAAGAGACAGGATTTACAGGATTATCCTGTTCATTTTGTCAACAAAGGTGGGCCTGAGAAAAGACCCTTTGAACCTGATCAGGACAATTGCCCCCTGTTTTCTTGCCCTGCCTTTCGCAGGGGCAAACTTGTCCCCACGTAAGCTGGGAGCAAGAAGGGTGGCCGGATATGCCTGCGTAGGAAAGCGATTGAGCATATCAGAATCCGGCAGCCAAGCTCATAATTAAATCGCTTCCTGCAGAAGCGATTTTTTTTATTACAAACAAGGAATCAAAAATGATAACACAATTACAAGCCGCAAGAACTGGAACAATCACCGAGCAGGTTGAATCTGTCGCTGAGTCTGAAAATGTTGACGCTGAACTTGTTCGGGATGAACTTACCGCTGGAAGGCTAGTAATACCTGCGAACAAGCTCCATCTGAAAACCAATCTTAAGCCGATTGGTATAGGTAGACTGCTAAGAACAAAAGTAAACGCAAATATTGGCACAAGCAGTGAACGCTGCTCGCTTCAAGCAGAAATCGAAAAGATGCAAGCAGCACTTGATGCAGGTGCTGATACCATTATGGATTTAAGTACCGGCGGCAATCTCGACGGTATCCGGCAGGAACTTCTCGGGGCGTGCCCGGTGCCCTTCGGAACCGTGCCAATCTACGAGGTGATGAAAGACAGAGACGTCAAGGAAATAGACAGCAAAACAATCCGTAAAGTTATTGAGAAACAAGCCAAACAAGGCGTAGATTTTTTCACCATTCACGCAGGTGTGTTAAGAGAGCATCTGCCTTTACTGGAGAATCGTGTTGCTGGTATCGTCAGCCGAGGCGGAGCACTGCTGGCTAAATGGATGCTATATCACCACAAGCAAAATCCTCTGTACGAGATGTTCGATGATTTGTGTGACATATTAGCTGAATATGACATCTGTTTTTCTCTCGGTGACGGCCTTCGTCCAGGTGCCATTGCCGACGCCACCGACGAGGCCCAAATGGCAGAATTAAGGACGCTGGGCGAACTTACACAGAGAGCACAGGATAAAGGCTGCCAGGTGATGGTAGAAGGGCCCGGCCATGTGCCGTTTGACCAGATACAATACAATATCCAAATCCAGCAGCAGATTTGTCGCGGCGCTCCGTTTTACGTTCTTGGGCCGCTGGTGACCGATATTGCCGCGGGCTACGACCACATAACATCCGCCATCGGCGGAACTGCTGCTGCCTTTTACGGTGCATCGTTTTTATGTTATGTCACGCCGAGAGAGCATCTCGGCCTGCCGAACGCCGATGACGTTAGAGCCGGTGTAATTGCAGCTAAAATTGCAGCACACGCCGCAGATATTGCCCGCGGCTTAAAAGGCGTCGCTGAAAAAGATAAAAAGCTAAGTATTGCGCGGACCAATTTGGATTGGAAGACACATCTGGCTGAGTCACTTGATCCTCAGACAGCCGAAACAATGCACCGCCAGGCCTGCATTGAAACCGGCACCAAAGAACTGCCCTCTGCTGATTACTGCTCAATGTGCGGGCGACAATGGTGTAGCATCAGAATAAATCGAGAAATCCAAAAACTCGATACTTGATACTCGCAACTCGATGCTCGTCGAGCATCGGGAATCGAGCAACGAGATTATGTTTTCATTAAATCCAGCTCAATAAAAGCTGTGGGCAGAAAGATAAAGACGGGCAGCCACGCCCAAAATCCTATTTGATAAAAACTGTTGGCCTCAGGAGCAACCATCTTGCAGATAAAAGTGGTGACAAAACACATCCCTACCATAAAAAAGCTAATCATAACCGCAGACTTCATCGACTTCGGGTCACGACAAACCAAAATCGGTAGACACACCATAAGCATGGCCAGATTAATAACCGGCTCAGTAACACGAAAGTGCTTTTGGCTGTAAAGTTGACGCAAATCTTTAATCTTTGCTCCCTGCTGCGCCTGCGCAGCGAGGGCAGCTAACTGTCGCCAACTTAGCAAAGTCATGTGCTTGGACTTACATCTGACGGGAATGTCCTTTGCAGTAATGTCACTAACATAAGAAGCTATCGGCTGAGGGCCTTTTGTGGAGTCTTTTGAAGTAAATTGTCCGCCGGTCAAAACCCACTCGCCGGTTTTATGAACATCAACCGCCTTTTCGGCTAATATTCGGCCTGTCACCTCCCAAATACTCGTTTCGTTCTTACGGCGGATGATAATAGTGGGCTGATGCAGCGTGGAAGTTTTTACGTCGAATTTCACCGAGCAAATCAGCGAACCTTTACCGTCAGTAATAAACCACACATCGTAGGACTCCTGGCCGGGAACATCGTCATGGCTGCGGGCTAATCTATCGCCAAGTGACGGTATTATCAGCTCCTGGTCAATCACCAACAGAACGGTCATCAGCAATGCAAATAGTATAATCGGGCCTATCACCCGCTTCAAACTGACGCCTGAAGCCATCATGGCAACCAGCTCATTGAGACGAACCATTTTACCCAGCGAAAAAGCGGCTGCCACCACCATTATCGTTCCTGCAAAATCCCGAAAGTAAAGCGTGGTGTTCAGGCCATAAAAGATAAATATGTTCTTGGTAACAGCCCAAGCACCCAGGTCGGTATGCTCGGTAAATTCATCGAGGTTTACGAACAAATCAATAATTATTCGCAAGCCTATCAAAACGCAAAAGGCGATGGCATAACCAATCAGAAAATTCTTTGCCACATATCTATCTAATATTTTCATGTCCTCTCCGTGCTTCGGCTGGGCTAATTCCTCAGCAACCTATAATATATAACCGCCGCCAGTAGCAGCAAAAATCCCAGGCCTGTCCACATCAATACTATACCTGAGACGCCTTGCGAACCCAGGTTTTCCGTAATATTTTTGCCACACATTATGCACACTATTAGCACTGCGGCAGGTACACAACTTGCTGCAAAAGCACCGAGCAGATGGCCACCCCTTTTGATAACACCCAGCCCGATGCCGATCAATATCATGGGAACGCAACCTATCCCAAACACCAGCCGAGAATGCAGCTCAGATGCTATTTCAGCCAACGTTTTGGTCCTCCTTCTTTGAAGCCCACTTTGCAGGTTTTGCAGCTCTAAGGTTGGCCCTTTCCGCAACAGAGATGACTGTGAAGCCTTACGGATAGCATCCAGAACATTGCTGGTTTTGAATGTCTCTCTTATGTCCACACTTTTTGGCGGGATCAAGCCGGGAATCCTAAGCCGTCCGATTGCCATCCCTTTTCGCCCGTCCACTTGCTGCCACTGGGGACTGTAGAGCTCCAGGGTTATCGTAAAGACAGGCGACAAATCCTCGCCCTCAATATGTAGCAACGCCTTTTTGCAACGCAAGGTTCTAAAGGGGAGCTTTTTGACCCCATCTGATTCGATGACCACGTTGGATTCGGCGACCACGACTGGGCCAGATAGCTCGATTCTTTTCTCGCCTCTCACCCTACAACGACCGGCAGTAAAGGCGACGAACTTGTCTCCGCTGTGCAGTTTATATCCTCGATTCTGGATTTCCCCTGATTTAATCAGAGGTTCTGGATTCTTCTCGAGCATCGAGTATCCAGCATCCAGCATTCGGTTCTCGATATCTTGTGCTAATAATTCCGTGGTGTATTGTGCGTAAGTCCGGTAAGCCAGTTTCGCGATGGGGTCAAAGCGCATAGGGTCGGCCTGAATCCTTTTCATTTCATTGATTTTTTTGAACTTTATATCATCACCCAATAGCGAGCCGAACGTCTTGCTGAATGACAACCATTCGGACGAGAACCACAGTTCGTCCTCAGGACCAATATGGTATGGGTTATGTGCAGTTATCCTTACCTCAGTGAATCTGCCATGAGGATTGAACGTGACTTTCGCGCTTTCAACTGCGCTAATCTTTTCTAAGCGGCCGTTTTCCACTTGCATAACGACTACGCCTAAGAGGATATCTTTTCGTGAATTGACGTAGTCAGCATAAATCAGGTACCTCTGGTCCTGCGGCAGCTTATAATAGCCTCTTCGCTGGATGTTGCGGAACAGTATCTGTTTGGCGTCAGCCTTTAGAGATTTCTCCGCCAGATGTACGAAAATGGGCGTGACGTGAAAACTCAAAATCAGATTGATAGTGGTAACCATAATCGCCAGTGCCAGGCCTGGATAAACCAGCGTCAGCAGACTTATCCCACTGGCCTTGCAGGCATCAAGCTCATTATCACTGGCGAATCGTCCGTAAACCAAAGCCCCAGCGAATAGGGCTGCGATGGGCAAGACAAATGTCAGGATTATGGGCAAAATATAGCCCATAAGATGGACTGCTTGCCGAGGCCCCACGCCGTATTCCTGCACCGGCCGCAGAATACTGCCAAGACTTAGGATTAGTGTCAAGGCCACCACTGCCAGCACAAAGACCTTGAAAACCTCCCGAAATATATATCTATGCAGCGTAAAAATCATTCTTTTCCACTGCTCTGCCGTCTCCGTGCCGGCGATGGCTAAACTTAAGGTATCTCCAGTGGGTCAATATCCTTGATTCTCTCAGCATAAATTTCGTATGAATATTTTTGCAACAGCTCTTTTCTGTATTTTTCCAGGATTGCTTTCCTCTGCTCGTCCAGCATTCTCGCTCTGACACGGCTTTTCATATTATCAGAGTATTCTTTCAGCACAGCAGGTTTTTTTTCCAATATTTTAACTATTCGCCACTTCAGTCCATCTCCGTAGAAGCCTTTTACCGGCCCCACTACTTCGTTCGGGTCAGCTTTCCATAAGTCCTCAAAAAATATTCCTTCGCTGCCGGGGTCAGTATGAAAAACGCGGCTCTCTTTCTGCAAAGAGCATTCTTGTTTAACTGCCTCAAAATCCTTACCCTTTTCCAATTCAGCCTTCGCTTTGCCGGCGGTTTTTAGGTCCTGACACCAAATCTGGTCGATCTTGAGCATCTTAGGCGTCGCAAAAACTTGCTTGTTCTTCTCGAAATAGGCAACTATCTGCTGGTCAGTCGGCTCCTTGATTGCCTTGGTCTTTTCCATAACGGCTTTGTTAAGCAGCATCCTGTCTTCCCGCTGCCTTATCTGCTTTATAAAATTCTCATCCTTGTCCAGTCCGAGCGACTTGGCCTCAGCTACCAAGACCGCCACCCTCAAAGGCCTCTCTAACAATCGCTGGACACCCTGCGGCGTATTCAAGTCCCTCGGTCGACTCGGCGGAGCGATGCCATCCAAGGCATCGAACCAGTCCTTCAACGTTATTTTGCCATTATCATACGTTGCCAGGACAATATCTTTCTCTTGCTGTGTCAATTCATCTCTGATTTGACTGCCAAGAATCCACCATTGTTTGCGGGGATTTTTCGGATGATGTAACAGCCTTTGGTGAATTTTAGCTGCTTTAGGAAAATTTTGACTTTCTTTCCGCACGTGGAATTTTTTACACAATTGATTGTAATACTGGTCAAATAGTCTATTGGTCTTTTCTCTTTGCAGCAGCGCTATTGCACGCTTTCGATCCAGCTTTGGATCCCTTTTTAGTTTTTCGTCTATTTCTGCATCCGTAACTGCCATCTCATCTTGTTTGCCTTTGAAATACCTTCCCAAACATAGGTTGATAAGCATTCTTTCCTTAAATCGCTTAATCGATACTTGGATTTGCTCGTCGGCGAGTTTTCCCTGCTGGCGGGCTTCTATGACCATTGCTTTTTCTGCTATCATCTTCATAAGCACTTCCCTGGCGTCAACAGGCTGCACCGTCTCGCTGTACTGGTCATCAGGGCGAAACTCGCTCATTAGCCTTTTCTCAAGCTCTTCTTTAGTAATAACATAATCGCCAATTTTAGCTACAATATCCGATGGTTCAGCAGCTTGTTTTACCGCCGAGTTTGCAGAGGCCGCTGAGTTTAATTTTAATTCTTTCTCTGCGTGCTTTGCGCCCTCTGCGGTTAATATTTTTTGTTGACCCTGACCCCCTGCGGCGTAGCAATTACAAAGGACCACTAAGAAGCCCAAAAAAGACAACGCCGATCTGCTGGAAAATAACCTCATTTTATCTGTCCTCCTAATTCAAAATATTCATCAGATATCAATTATACCATTTTAGGTAATTTTAGTCTATTCGAATTCAAGTATCTTAATCTACTCGGCAGTGACTAATGTGCGGCATCGCTAATGTCATTTTTCGCTTACCTTCACAGCACGTTTACCTATAAAGTTTAACTTGTATTTTCTGATGTTTTCAGGTGATATGATATTTCCTTTTGGGCTCTTAAAATATAGAGCATCGAAAGGACATTGGACGATACAGGCACCGCATTGGACACACTGTTTTGCCCTTGGTATGCTCACAATACGTCTTACCGTGTCTACCTCAAAACAGTCCCTCGGACAAACTTGTTCACAGTAAGCAGCCATCTTACATTTGTTCTTATCGAGAACAACCTCAAGAAACCTGTCTTCATGCAGACC
>JBHIDV010000013.1:0-17685 GCA_046760285.1 Sedimentisphaerales bacterium | reverse complement strand
GCCCTGGCATGATGGCCAAACAGCTAAGAGAAAAGGGCCAAGTAACCGAGTCTATGACAATGGCAGTTTCGTCACAGCTCAGTCACTGGCCGGTTCAGTTGAAGCTGGTCTCGCCACACGCTCCGTGCTTTACTAATGCTGACTTGCTGCTGGTTGCAGATTGTGTGCCGTTTGCCATGGGTGATTTTCATAGCAGCTTCTTGAAAGACCATAGTGTCACGGTAGGTTGTCCGAAGCTGGATGACGCAGATTTTTATATTGAAAAACTTGCTGCAATACTGCAAGCTAATAAGCTCAATAGCTTAACTGTGATTCATATGGAAGTGCCGTGTTGCTTCGGGCTGACACGGATTGCTCGCGAAGGTATCAGCCGAAGCGGGGTTGAAATATCTTTTGAAGATGTTACCATTGATTTGCAAGGAAATGTCAGTAAGACCGAAACAATAGAAATTAGTGGCTGATTTCAAAAGTGGTAGTATACAATGAGTGGCTATATTAAAACGATAATTGTAGATTTTTGGAACACGGTAGCCGAGATGTCACCCTATTTACTGTTCGGCTTTTTTATGGCGGGGATTCTTTCGGTGCTGGTATCACAGCGCCTCGTAGAAAAACATCTTGGCGGTAGAGGAATATGGCCACTGCTGAAGGCATCTCTTTTTGGAATTCCACTTCCTTTATGTTCGTGTGGCGTCATTCCGGTATCAATGTCACTCCATAAGCACGGAGCAAGCAAAGGTTCTACCATATCATTCCTGCTATCTACGCCGCAGACCGGGATGGACAGTATTTTTGTGACTTTAAGTCTGCTTGGGCCTGTCTTTGCCATTTATAGGCCCTTGGCAGCACTGGTAACCGGCCTTGTGGGTGGGGCTTTTGTTGATTTGTTTGGCCACAGAGCAAAAGATGACAAACCGGCACCAAAAAAATGTGAGGATGAATGTTGTAATGGTGGAAACATCGCTAACAGAGTCGTCGGAGGGTTGAAATATGGTTTTGTCACATTACCACGCGATATTGGCAAGGCGATGTTAGTTGGCCTTGCTATCGCAGCTTTTATCTCTGCGGTGGTGCCGGATGGCTTCTTTGCAGAAAAGCTGGGAACAGGTATTTTTGCGATGCTGGCGATGATGTTTCTGGGCATACCGGTTTATGTATGCGCAACGGCTTCGGTGCCGGTGTCGGCAGCGTTAATATTGAAAGGGTTAACGCCGGGCGCGGCATTTGTTTTTCTTATGACCGGCCCAGCTACCAACGCCGCCAGCTTCGTAACTATTTGGAAAACATTGGGACGTCGAACCGCAATCACTTACCTTCTTACTGTAGCTGGCTGTGCCCTTTTGGGTGGGGTCTTGCTGGATTCTATGGCACGCGGCGTCAGTGTCGACGTGGTCTCGAAGGCAGATTGGATGCTCCCATCAATCGTTAAATATATATCGGCTACAGTCCTGCTGATGGTTCTCGCGTTTGCTATCTTCACCAAAAGAAAACCCGCCGGTGGTGTAGAGGACGTTTAGGATGTAGATGCGCAGATATAGCAGATTTTTTACGAGCAGTGACTATAAATAGCATTCAAAATTTGTGTCTTCGTAAGCAGTTCTTATCGATACCCGCCAGATTTTCTACCAAAGTAGTCTTCTTATCCATGTCATCGTTGCAAGAATTATCGGGCTCAAATGAATAAGCCAGAATGAATCCCACATTTAGTCGGTAACTGGGCGCCAATCACCAATAACCAATCACAGTTTCTTTGCCATATTTAGCTTCATCAGCATTAAAGAAGTTAAGACAGCAGGGTGTCGAACCGATAAATTTCATCGGAAAAAGAACATGCTCTTAACAGTTTTTTAGGACTTTAGAAAGGCCAAAAACCTGGTGGTTTTTGTGGTTTGTGATATGAAAAGGACGCAGACCATAACTATTGCGTTTCTGTCATTTGCTCTGAGTGTTTTCCAGATTGGCTGTGGCAACAGGTTTTTTGACCCCACGCAAATAGGAAGGTTCCGTCCTACACCAGCAGTCAACGTAATATTGGACTCATTAGGTGTAGCCGAGGAACCGCCGGTAGCCTGGGAAAAAGCTGAAGATCCCCAGCCGAGTGACATTGTGGCAGTGCCCGCTGATTATGTGTTCAGCTCCGGGGATGTTATCAGGATATCCATTTTCGAGCTATTTCAGGAGGGTGTTCCATTCGTAAACGATTTTATCGTTACTGAGACTGGCAAAATATCCATACCAGACGTAGGGGCCGTTCAGGCAGCAGGATTGACTGAAACACAACTGGAAGAACAGATAAAGCGCATCCTTTCGCCAAGTGTATTAAAAGAACCATCGGTTACCGTAACTTTGGTAAGTTCGCAACAGCGTACTTTTTCAATATTAGGTGACGGCGTGTTAGCCCCCAGCAGATACGTTATTCCAAGATACGATTTTAGGTTGGCTGACGCACTTGCCACAGCAGGGGGGCCAAGACAGTTTAACGTAAGCTATATTTACGTTTCACGTCGTATTAGAGACCAACAGGAAATAGCTGAGCCGGTTAAGCCGAATACGGAAACTCCGATGCACATGGACGAGCTGAAGATTATTGAGCCGCAGGTAACGGAGCCATCGCTAAGTTTAGAGCAACAAGCCCTGGGAATGATAACGCCTTCGGCGCAGCCTCGGTGGCCCAAGAGTAAAAAAATATTTTTAGCTTCTACAAAAAAGATGATAAGTAGCGTAAAACCCCCGGTAAAAACGGGGGCTAAATATCTCTCGACCCGGCTCTCCACAGGACGCCTTTCGGCGGAGACGGGTTTAGCCCCACGTTCCTTCGACCTTGCTCAGGACAGGTTTACGCGGGACCTTTCTAAAGAAAAGATGCAATCCACAATCCCGTCAGAGACACTGCGTGGACACGTTTCGGTAGAGCAAGCAGACCAGCAGGAAACTGGTGAGCGTATTGAGTGGATTTTCCGGGATGGCAAGTGGATTCCGATTCGGGTCGGTCCACCAGAACCTACAGAACCAGCGATAAAAGAAGAAGTTGAGGAGGGCGTGGAGTGGATTTTTCAAGACGGCAGATGGGTCCCGGTTCCGGTCCAGAAACCTTTGCCTCCCAAGCCGGTTATTCCGCCCGAGGAAAAGATACCAGAAGAGCTGGAATGGGAGGAGGCGGTGAAAGCGCGAGTCATAAAGATTCCCGTTGCTAAGTTGCTGGCCGGCGATCCGCGGTATAATATCGTTATAAAGCCGGGTGATACCATTCATGTGCCTGTTGATATCATTGGTGAATTCTGTATAATGGGTAACGTTAATAGGCAAGGATACATTAACCTTACCGGCCGGCCGATGACTCTGAAGATGGCTATAGCAGCAGCGGGCGGGCTGGGACCGTTGGCCTGGCCGAAACGTTGTGAAGTAATAAGAAGGGTCGGTGAAAATAAAGAGGAAATAGTAAGGGTAGACTTGGATAAGATTGCCAGTGGCGAACAGCCGGACTTCTTTATTAAGCCCAATGATTTGATTAATGTGGGCACACATGCAACCGCCAGATGGCGTGCCATTTTGCGAAATGCCTTCAGGGCCACTTATGGATTCGGCTTTGTTTATGACCGTAATTTTGCGTATAGAGATTACTACGAAACAACCTTCAATCCTATAACGCCCTGGAAGTGGGATGGTGTATTTTAGGAGGCTCCCAGCCGCCATTTTTCGCGGCTGGGGTCCTTAGCAAGATTGTTTAGCTATGGTGGATAATATTGCTTCCTTTGCGACAGAAACCCGCCGAGCAGATGTGCACCGACAAAAACAACAGTGGCGCGAACTGGGGCTGCATAATTACATCAAGATGGGAATAATAGGGGCATTGCTTTGCTTTCTTTTTCGCAATGAAATTGGCAGTATCATTCGCAGATGGCTAACTGATGCGAGTTGGTCGCACGGCTTTCTAATCCCACTTTTCAGCTTGTATTTTATTAATCAGAAAAAAAGCTGCGTTTTGAATCTTCAAGCCAAGCCGAATTATCTGGGCTTGTTTTTTTTGCTTTGCAGTATTTTGTTTTATGTTTTTAATATAGTCAGCCCTTCCGGATACGCGTATTTTCGCTCCATTTCTATGATAGCAGCACTTGGAGCGGTGGTACTATTTTTAGGCGGGTGGCGTTTAATTAAATATACCTGGCTGCCCATCGTGTTTTTGGTCTTTGCGGTGCCGCTGCCGCGGCGATATTATGTTGGTCTGACTATGCCGATGCGGCATCTGGCTGCTGCTATTGCCGCGTCCTTATTGAATCTGGTCAGTGGATTAGAGGCCACTGCCAGCGGCGTGCTGATAGATGTAATCTATAAGGGCCAGCGATTAGAGCCCGCTCTTAATGTGGCGGAGGCGTGCAGTGGAATGCGACTGCTGATGGCCTTCTTGGCTCTGGGCGTGGCTATGGCTTATTTGCATTACCGGCCTGTTTGGCAGCGAATTATCTTATTAGCCAGCACCATACCCATTGCCATATTTTGCAACATCGTACGAGTTACAGTTACAGGATTTGTTTATGTGCTCTTGCACCCTAAGTATACTCAGGGCATTTACCATGATATACTGGGAATGGCAATGCTGCCGTTAGCTTTCGGCTTGTATGGTTTCCTGGCGTGGTTTATATCGAGCTTATTCATTGAAGAAACTAAAACGATTACGGAAGATATTGTGGTTCGCAAACGTGATGTGTGATGCGGGATACGAGGTATGATAGGGACTCCAAACGCAATAAAATGCGTTTGGCAACCCATATACGGGTTTATTTACAGCCGGCTTTTTTGATATGCGTGGCGGTACTGGCAATAGCTGCAGCAGGTATGTCTATTGCGATAAAACGCTTCGGCGTATATTTACAAAAGGAACCTCTGCCTTTGAAAAAATCTTTAGACCTTCTGGATGAGAAGCAGTTAGCTCCTTACAAAGTAACAGAAAAGCACAAAATCACCAATGAACAAATACTCAAAGAATTAGGTACGGAGGATTACATTCAATGGATTCTGGAGGATTCCAAAGCGGCAGTTGACAGTGCCGTTAAAAAATGCATGTTATTCATTACTTATTACCGGCTGCCGGATAGAGTACCGCATGTACCAGAGGAATGCTATACCGGCGGTGGCTATCAAAGATTGGCGACCGATAGCGTGACATTTGAGATAAACAAGCCGGGATTCCAGAGAAAAATCCAGGGAAAATATCTCGTTTTTAGCAGTACCAAGTCTAATTTCTGGCAGAGCAGCGGGAAATTTCCAGTTTTATACTTTTTTAAAGTCAACGGAGAGTACGCCGGCAGCAGAGACGAGGCTCGAATA
This sequence comes from Sedimentisphaerales bacterium, assembly GCA_046760285.1. Taxonomy (GTDB): domain Bacteria; phylum Planctomycetota; class Phycisphaerae; order Sedimentisphaerales; family Anaerobacaceae; genus JBHIDV01. The sequence goes on along the minus strand of JBHIDV010000013.1, from coordinate 12,360 downwards.
ACACTAAATAAGAACCTTTTTCACAAACATTCGTATTTTTGCAAGGTGGAGTTAGTTTTTAATCAAGGTTTCATTGCACCAAGTAAAGAACAGGCAGTTGCCGCCGGCGAAAAGCTTTTAGCCGTGATTTTACCCATCTTGGAACGAGAGCACTGGCCTGATTGGTAAGGAAAAAATCCATGGCAAAGAGAAGATTGAATAAAAAAGTTGCACTTATTGGCTCGATGGTTTTTCTACTATTGATGCTGGTGGCTATTGTGACTATTTTGCATCTGAGCCGAGACCCAGATAAGTTTATCCAAGATGGCGACACAGCCGCTCTGGCAAAAGATTACAAAACCGCTGAACGCAGTTATCTTAAGGCACATCGTCTGGCAAAGTCCGGAACACTTAGGAAAGAGTTACTTTTCAAGCTTGCAGATATCTATATTGAAACCGGCCAATGGCCCAAAGTGCGGGGCTGTTGGGAGCAAATAATCAACATAGACCCGAAGAATATAAAGGCTCGGCTTGGACGGCTGAAGTACCTTTATATAATCGCTGACAGTTATGCCAGAGCTGGACGTCAGACAAGTGCGGTTTGGAAAGAAGTTCAGTCACAAGCATCGCAGCTTTTAGAACTGGCGACCGATGCTGGCTTGACTTTCGCCGACAGAGCCGAGTGGGAGCCCTCATTCGACGAGGGACGAGGGACGAGGGGCGAGGGACGAATTGGCCCATATTTGTACCTGCTCAGAGGAAGAGCTGCTTTCGAATTAGCACGGATGGGAGCTGTGACCGCTCCTGACGAGCTACTTGCTGAAGCAATAGATGATTTACAAAAAGCCCGCGAACTTGACCCTAATAATGTTGATGCCTATTGGTACCTGGCGCAAGCAGCTATTGAAAAAGGTGAGATTCTTGCATCAAGAGGTAACCTTGAAGAAAGACACAAAGCTGCTAAGCAGGCTGATGAACTCCTGCAACAGGCGGTTAAGGTTGCAGATACTGAACCGGCAGCGCACATTAATCTTCTAACACGCAAGCTTACGCTTGCTCGAAGAAGTGCACCATCGCAGATAACACAGCAAATTAAATCACTCGAGCCTGAGTTTTTGTCACTGGTAAATAAGTTCCCTTCCAGTGCAGAGGCATTTGCAACGCTTTCTGGATTCTATTCAAACCTTTCGGTCTATTCAGATTCTCGGATGGGCCTTGAGTATCTTGATAAGGCCGTCGGCGCCGCAAAGAAAGCCCTCGAGTTGGACAAAGAAAATGTGACATACGCAATAGCTGCGGCAAATTTGTGCTATCGCAAGTTCTCTGTATATGGACAAAAGCCAGAACTGGCAGAAGCAATAGCAATAGCTAAGAATGCACTTGAATTGCCGGATGCCCAAGATACAACTGGGCCACGAAGTTATGCAAATAGAATGAACAGATTCTTACTGTGTTCTTTTCTGGCGAATTGCTATATCGAGCAGATACTCTTAGCCTCGGCACCTGTGGCCGAGGCAGCCCCCGCCACAGGTGCGGGGGCTAAGGCCCTGACAAACGCCGAACAATTAGTGCACGAAATTGAGCAGATTTTTGGAAGTGGTGAGGAACCGCAGGTTATCAAATGGCAGGGAATGCTCCAACTGGCAAAGGGGAATATGGATGCAGCAGTAAGAAAACTGTATGCAGCCTATGAGCAAATCAAGGCATCTTACCCCCCACAACAAAGAGATGCACAACTTTCCTACACTCTTGCCCAGATTTTTCAGGATACTCCTGAACTGGGCGCGGTCATGGAATTCTTGGCCAGCGCCCTGGAGGCAGGAATCGACATGTTTAAACCGGAAGCAATTCTTGATTACCTGGAAGTTCTGGGCAAACGCGATATGTGGTCGCATGTCCTATCTTCTGTCAATCCTTTTAATATAGATGCCTTTGAACAGAAGTTTGGTCGGAGCCCTCGAAGCCAAACCCTTCGCATAAAAGCTTTAATTGGTACAAATCAGGTCTCCGAGGCGGAAGAAGAATTGGCCAAGCTTGACCAGAATGACCCCGAGGCAATTAAGCTCCATCTGGTGCTGGCAGAGGCCAAAATTAGGCAAATTAGAACCGCTATATTGCAAAAGCAGGCCACCGAAGACACCACTATTATTTTCCAGCCGACCGAAGCAGAAGAAAAACAGGATTTTGTCTCGGACCCCGCGGTGAAGTTAATGACAGCGGAATTGGAAAACTGCCGGCGACTCCGGACTGAATTGTTACAAAAACTGCTGATGATAGACCCAAATGCTGTGGAAGACGCTTCTGTTATTGCGGTTTGCAGAAGTGCCGTAGCACGAGGCCAAATAGATGAGGCGAAAGATTTGAGCAATCGTTTCTTGAAATATTTTCCAGACAATACAATGGTTCTGTTTTATAAACAGTTGCTTTCTGAGCCTGACCCTAAAAATATCTCACCGCAAAGGCGTCAGGAGATAAAAAAACAGGTGCTATTGAATATCACTGACCCTCTTAATCGGGCGGTGCAACTGGGAATATTTTATAGAAGCAATAACGAGCTGGACAAAGCAACTGAAAAATTAAAAGAAGCTCTGGAAATGAAACCGCCACCAGAAGGTCAGGCTGACGAATCCGCCACTGGCGGACTAAAGTATTTAGCCCCGCGTTCCTTCGACCTTGCTCAGGACAGGTCTACGCGGGGTTTTGAACTAAGGCGTCTGGCTGTAAATCATCTGTTCGATATAGCCTGCCAGATGCAAAACTGGAAACTGGCAGAGCAGATGGTGGAGCTTGCAAGACGTGAAAATCTCGATGATTGTCAAGGTCAGCTTTTCGCAGCTCGTTTCGATGTGGCTAAAGGCGAATTTAATGATGCGTTGGCTAAAATCAACGAATGCCTGAGGCAAAGACCTATATTTTCATACGGCTTTCTGCTCCGAAGCAATATCAACGCGGTCCTCGGCACCGAGCTCGCATCTATAGAAGACATCCGCAAAGCGACATCCTTGAACCCTCTTGATGGAGCCATCGCCAAGAGATTGGCTGCAGTATTATATCTTCGCAACCAAAAACTGGGAGATAATGTCACGTCCGAACAAAAGATTGAAACCAGGAGTGCTCTGGAAAGAGCGATACGACTAAACCCAGGTGATTTGGCCTTACTCAGTGACTACGCTGAATATATAAGCGACACGGAGCCTTCAAAAGCATTGGCGATTCGCCAGACTCTGCAAAAAAATGCCCCGAATTTACACAATGCCATACTCCTTGGGAGATTGGCAACTAAAATGGCTCTGAAAGAAACAGATGGCCAGCGCCAAGAAACGCTGTTTGAAATCGCTCAGTTCTCTCTCGAACAGGCTAAGAAGATGGACCCACACGACAAGGTGATGCTTGAAAGCTATGCAGAATACTATCGAGCCAGAGGACAAGAGGAAAAAGCTAAGCAGTTGCTGCTGGAATCACAGGACGACAAATTGCTCTGGCGCCATTATTTTCAGCTGGGCCGATTTGAGGATGCCCAAAAAGTATTGCAGCAGTTATACAAACGCCAGGCCAAAGACATTGATGTGGTCAAAGGCCTTTTGCTTGTTGCTGAAAAAACTGACGATAAAGAGGCTATAAACAGGTATTCTGAAGAACTTCTATCCCTGCAGGACAACGCCGAAAATCGTCTTGAACAAATTAGGGCTTTCCTTGGGGTCGGGCTTATCGAGCAAGCCAAATACAAACTGCAAAGCTTTAAGGAAAAGTACCCAGATGAATCCAGAATACTGCTGCTGGAGAGCTGGTTGGCAATGAGACAGGGACAACTTCAAAAGGCGTTAGAGTTGGCAAATCGAAATCTCCAGTCCAACCAGGACCACGCTGGGGCGTGGCGATTAAGAGGTCAAATAAATCTGTTGATGGCAAATTATAATCAGGCAATCAATGACCTTAAAAAGAGTAAGTCATTGTCAGATACGCCAGCCACCAGGCTCGCTCTGGCAAAGGCTTATTTGCAGGCCGAGCGAGAAGATGATGCTATAACCGAGCTCAAAAATACGATTGACATGCCGGGTGCCCCTATGGAGGCCAGAGAATTGCTCGAACAGATTTATTTAAGACTCGATAGAAAAGAGCAGTTGAGAAGATTCTATGAGGATACTCTTGAAAAGTTTCCCAACAGTGTACCGTGGTATAATCGGACAGCGACATTTGCTATAGCTACGGGTGAATTTGATAGAGCAGAAGAGCTTTATAAGAAAGCGTATCTGCTTAAACAGCAAGAGCATCTCGGAGAGAATCCTGAAAAGGCGATGCAAGACGCACAATACGCAGCAGCGTTCGACGGCTATTTGCAGGCACTGATATTAGCAGCGCCAGACCCAGATACAACAAATCGCGTTTGGCGCGAGCAAAAGTTAGATACGCTCTTTGAAGAAGCCAAAAAACACGAGAATACCCCTTTTGCTCCCTTAGCTTTTTGCTGGATGGGCGAGGCGAAGTTAAAATTAGGTGATAGAAAAACCGCCATAGAATACTATCGAAAAGCAGTCGATAAAGCAGAGACAAATGACAAGCTCGCTGCTGAGATTTTGCTGAGAATGTTCTCGTCCTTGGGAGCAGAGGAAGTCTCGAAGTATTGCCAGCAAAGGCTAAGGACCAACCCCGATTCACTGGCTGCTAATTTTACTATGTCTAATCTGGCCAGGATCAATAGTCAGTACGACGAGGCTATAGATTATATTAAAAAGTGCGTCGAGCTGACAGGGCCGGATACCCCACGAGGACTTGAGTACCTGCTCAAGAAAGCAGAGCTTTTAACCCTCGCCTATGAAAAGACTTCCGATAATAGATACCGCAAGGAGGCTATCACAGATTACCAAAGTCTGTTAGCTAAAATGCCGAATAATACCAATGTTTTGAATAATTTGGCGTATATGCTGGCAGAAAATAACCAAAGGCTTTCTGATGCCCTTAAATACGCTAAAAAGGCACATAAGCAGAAGCCCAATAATCCTAACTTCATGGATACTTATGCGTATGTGCTGTATAAAAATGGTCAAAGTTCTCAGGCTGTCGAGTTATTGACGGCTGCGCTGCAACAGTATCGCCACGTTGCAATAGTTGCACCACCAGAGGTATGGGAGCATTTAGGTATGGTAAAAGAGCAACTCGGAGAGAAAGCCCATGCCCTTGATGCTTATAAACGAGCGCTGCAAGTAGGAGCAGATAAATTGCCGGAGTCGGTCAGACAGCGGATAACGTCGGCTATTGAACGTCTCTCGCGGTGAGTAGACAGTAGACTCTAATTGGGGATTAAAATGGCAGTAGGAAAACCTACGGTTGGAAGTAGAAGGGCAAGACCGGCTGGGCCGATGCCACCGACAACTGTGGCGCTGACACCAAAGGAAGTTCTTGGAATATTACGTCGGCACCTATTGCTGATAATTATTCTGACTGCGTTAGGCCTTGGACTCGGCGGTGGAACCTGGTACCTTTTACGCCAGTATCTGCCAAAATATACTGCTCAGACCTTTGTTAAAGTTTTGCCCCCCGTAGAAACAGACCCTATGGACATCGTGGCAGCTCAAGTGCATAAAGATATACAGTACCAGCACCGCCTATCAATGGCCAACCTTATAAAACAGCAGAGAGCTTTGCAAGAATTGCTCAGAAACGACAAAGTCAGAAGAACCAGGTGGTTTGAACGTAGAGATAGAGACGATAGAAAAGCGTTTAAATATTTGAAAAGGCACCTTGGCGCTTACGCCCACAGAGACGCTGAGTTCGTGGAGATATCGATGACCTGCAGGGACGCCGAAGAAGCAGCACTGATAGTTAATGAGATGGCACAATGGTTTGTTGCCTCACAACAAGACACCACCAAGACCGAAGTTGGTGAGAGGCTCAGACAGCTTGAAGAGCGGAAAAATAGCGTTCAAAGAGAGCTGAATGCAGCCGAAGCAGCATTGGAGGACGTGCGTAAAGCCTCGGGTATAACTGACCTGGAAAGGCCTGCGACAGGTTATTGGCGCCATACATTCGAGATGAAACTGGACGATTTAGAGCTTCAGGAAAACGAACTACTGCTGGCTATAAAGCAAACCGAGGCAGATATAGCAAATCTCAGGGAACTGGCCGAAGGTCCCATTACGGTGCAGATTGATCAGGCCATAGAAACCGAACACGTTATGGTTATGCTGGCTGAACAACTCGCCTTTCAGGAAGCCCAACTTGCAGGCAGACTTACAAGGTTTGGTGAAAATCACCGGGTGGTGCGTCAAACTCAGCAGCTAATAGACGAAATAAAACAAGAAAGGAAGCGCAGACAGGAGATAATAGCAGAACAGACCCGCCAAGCTGGGCTGGAAAACGCACAAGATAGATTGGCGGTGTTACAACAAAGGCTGGCAGAATTGCAGAATTTGCGAGCCGAAGCAGCCGCCAAAAAGAAGAAACTTGATTTAGCCCGTGTGCAGTATGAGCAGCGGCTGAAGATCAGAGATGAAAGAATAGAGATGCTGGACGCCGTTAAATCCCAGATCGAGAAATTAAGGATAATGCTTAATGACCCGAAAACTCCCACCGTGCAGTTGGTGGGATTGGCTCCGGCACCACTGGAAATGGTGACCTCTCGGCAGTGGTGGCTGTGGCTGCCCGGTGGGACAATAGTGGGCTTACTGCTGGGCGTAGGCCTGGCCTTCCTTATTGAGACGGCTAATGACTTAGTGCGGACACCCAGAGATGTAGCCAGATTCCTGGATGTTCCGCTGTTATGCATGATTCCTGATGCGGTTGAAGATAAGCTGGACCGAGATGTGGACCTGGCTCTTACTGTTTACCAGGCACCTTATTCAGTTATAAGCGAATGTTATAGGCAGCTTCGCGCCAATTTTGAGCTGTCCAGCTCCGCAGAATCTTGGAAGACTATACTGGTTACCAGTGGCAATGCAGCGGACGGCAAGACCTCCGTGGCGGTTAATCTTGCTACCACTTTTGTGGCTAAGAACCAAAAGGTGCTGCTGCTCGATGCCAATTTCAGAAGGCCGGGTTTACAAGAAATATTTGCTAAAACACAGGCCCACGATTTCGATGCTCAATTATCTAATCTTGGATTGAGCAGTCTGCTAACGGACCAGTGCGGTTATGAGGTAATAAGGCCCAGCGGTATCCAAGGCCTGGACATAATTGTTTCAGGGCCCATGCCTTCTAATCCAGCGGAGCTGCTGGCCAGTGCAAGGATGCAAGAGTTAATCAAGGAGCAGCGTAAGATTTACGATTACATTATAGTTGACAGCCCGCCGGTCTTGTTAGTAAGCGATGCCAAGGTCCTGGCAAAACTGGTTGACGCTACCATCTTGGTACTCAATGCTGCTGCTACCAGCAGAGGTGCTGCTCAGAGGGCTATTGGCGAACTTAGAGCAGTAGGCGCCAGCGTCGTTGGCTGTGTCCTTTTTGCGGTGAGGGCGATGAAGGGCGGCTATTTCCATGAGCAATTCAAGTCTTATAGGAAATACCAGGGGCTACAGCTTGCTGGCGCCAGATGAATATAGAGACTGTTAGTTGGTAAAGTAAATCAAGAACAGTGTTCCCATTTATATACTAACGTCCATGTTTAGCCCCCAGTTTTACACTGGGGGTTTATTTAGGTTGTTTAGCCGTCGCCGGCACGGCGACGGTAAAAAAACATAAATCAATAGGATTTCCTCATAAGAGGTCGTTTGATGGATAAATTCTTAGTAACCGGCGGAGCCGGGTTTATCGGCTCAAATATCTGCAGAAAGCTCGTTGCAGACGGCTGCTTTGTAAGGGTTGTTGATAATCTGCTCACAGGCAAAAAAAGTAACCTCGATAGTTTTATAGACAAAATTGAGTTCATCGAAGCTGACATGGGCGATGAGCAAGTCGCTCATTCAGCGATGAAGGATATCGATGTGGTTTTGCACCAGGGTGCTTTACCCTCAGTGCCGCGTAGCGTAGATGACCCAGCCGCTACACACAGGCATAATATCGATGCGACTTTCACCCTTCTTTTGGCCGCTCGCGATGCCGGCGTAAAGCGCTTCGTCTATGCGTCAAGCTCGTCGGCTTATGGTGATACACCAACTCTACCAAAGGTTGAGACAATGCCTCCTTCCCCGCTCTCGCCGTATGCGGTGGGTAAGCTGGTTGGCGAGTATTACTGTTCGGTCTTTTATGAAGTTTTCGGCCTGGAGACCATTTCGCTACGGTATTTTAACGTATTTGGCCCATATCAGGACCCCACCAGCCAATACGCTGCTGCTATTCCTGCTTTTGTGACAGCCATATTAAAAGATAAGCCGCCAACCGTCTTTGGCGATGGCCAGCAGAGCCGGGATTTTACTTATGTGGATAACGTTGTCGAGGCTAATTTACTTGCTGCACGAGCCAAGAAGACTGCCGGCGAGGTCTTAAATATCGCCTGTGGCCAGGCTGTGACAGTCAATGCAATTATTGATATGATAAATGATTTGCTGGGCAAAAATATTAAGCCGATTTACACCGACCCTCGCCCCGGCGACGTAAAACACTCCCTTGCCGACATCGGCGCAGCGGAAAAGCTGCTGGGTTTTAAACCAACAGTAGATTTCAAGGACGGGTTGAAATTGGCGATAGATTGGTATCGGGAAAATCTTCTATAATATCGTGTAGGTAGGTGTAGAGTCTTGCGTATTATTAGCGTTTTTGATTTCGCTTTTTTAGTCTACGTAAATATTTTAAATCTTCAAGGTCCTGTGGGCGGGCAGCAGCTTTTTTCATTTTTATCAGGTCATCAAGTGAGGCAAACCAGACAAATGTTTTTCCAAACTTAGCCTTTACTTTATTCTTCCATACTTTCTCAAATGTTACTCCTTTGACATCAGGGTGAATATCGGTTTCTACACGATACTGGCGAATCAGCACCTTCTTTGTTAGAAGTTCATCTACGGTTAGATCTGTTACATCATATCCAAATTGTTTTAAGGCCTTCCATGTCCTCTTAGCGTTCATTTGCTCTGGTTTTATGAGGATATCAATGTCCAGCGTAGCGCGCGAGTAGCCGTGGACCGGAAAGGCTGTGGCACCAATTATGACGAATTTAACCCGGTTCTCTTTTAACAATTTCAGTAGTTTTTCTGCGTTCATTTCTTTTAAGCAGGTTTAGTATTTCCTCGCGTTTCTGAAACATCATTTCAAACCGCTGCTGTGTTGTTAAGGATGTAAGGTAATCTAATTCAAATTCGATTTCTTTGTCCTTATCATGTTTGTCCAGTTTTAGAATAGCCATATAGCACCTTTCAGCCGGTGTTCAGTTTGAGCTGACTGGTTTTTCATAACAATTTGCTCTGTTGAAATGCTCCCAAGTCATTTCGACCGAAGCGTCCCTAAGGGACGCGAAGTGGAGAAATCTGTTAAAAAAGATTTCCCTTCGGGGTTCTACGCTTCGCTCCGTGTCTCGACTCGCCTTTTGGCTCGCTCGAAATGACAATCATAGGGCTTTCAATAGAGCGATAAAAATTCTAAACAATAAAGTCTTATAGTTCAATACAAAAAGCAATAAACTTCATTCCCAAAGAAATAAATGCACGTCCCCAGCTTTTCAGGGCCTTATCGGCTACAAACTTATGGTCGCTTTTAGCGAAAAATGGTAGGGTACGGCTTGCCCCACCAGTAGATTTGTAGAGCATCTTTCACATCATATAGTAAAATGCTCATAGTCTTTTTGATTAGTCGAAAAGACTACATACTTGCTACATCTGAACCTTAAAATATTCGCTAACTGCTTTGATGTCCATTGTCTCGTAGTTACTTTATCGATAGGCTAAAATCCACGCTACGTCTATGGCCTTCTACTCCCAAATTGGTAAAGGTCCGTCATTTTCCTCTGTTCTCAGGAGGATCTGATAAATCCCAATCTGGCAGCTTGTTCTTCAGTGCGTTCATATCCTTCTTTGTAACATACTCGTTGGCGTATTTGATGTACTTCACACTTTTAAGAATGGCTTGTGCATAGAGGCTTTTATTCTTTTCTCCTTTAAGATGCTCATTCAGTTTCGTGCTGTCCGGTTCTTTACAATGGGTTTGTTTGGATATCCAGATTTGCCTTGAAAACTCAACTATCGGGTCAGAAGGATTGTAGAATTTCTCGGGGTCAGGAACATCGTTAAACTTGAAAGCAAGGTTCAGCCACTCCTTTTTGGGTTTATACAGAGCACGAGAATATGGAGACACCCTTCTGTTCAAGTTGCTAAGCGTGAGCATTGCCCCATCTACCCAGTCCTCAACGGTCTTCTCAGTTACTTCGAGTCCATATGTTTCCAGAAATGCCCTCTGCAGGAGTACCCGGAAAGTTAGTTCTGTATCCCAAAATCTTTCTGATAGGTCGCGTGAGAAGGATTCGTCAACAATGTCAATTTTTGCCTCGAAATCCTTATTCATAAATTCCTTCTTAGGATCCAACTTTTCTTTCTCTGCGTTTTCTTTATACATTTGCTTAAAAAGATGCAAATCGTGATAAATCTCAATCATGCGGTGTCTAACCTTATTGTCATCAGACACGTAATATTTTCCAGCCTTCTTGTTTACAAAGGGGTGAATGACATGGTCTGTTGCCATATGAGTAAGATAACCAACAGCAAAAGATAGGAGTTTAAGATTAGCTTGTTTTTCTTCTACGAGAGCCTCACTCTCTGTGATAATCAAACGAAATAGATTAACTGCGAAAGCTCTTGGCCTTTTGCTATGTAGTAGATATGCGGATGGCGTAATAGGGATATGAATATCCAGAAACATTTTCAGACCTGTCTCGACAGGCTCTGCAAAGTAAGGAAGATCCGGCCCGATAGAGCCAAGCCTTGTGTAATTGGGGTACTCGCGGCATGCCTTCTTAATGCTATCCCCAACATAGCGAGCAGACAATTTGGAAAGTATCCTGCACGCATCATCACACACAGCAAAATGTACTATACTTGCAGACATTACTATATAATCCTTTCTACTTGATGAGAACAAGTTCTTGTTATAAACTTAAATAAAATACCAAAGCACCAATATCAGTTCATTTGTTATTGGGAGCTGGCTGGTCTAATTGCTCGCCTTCCATTCGAGCAACGATGGCGGTACCACAGGAGTCGCCCCAGACATTTACAGCCGTTCGCAGCATATCCAGCAGTCTGTCAACAGCTAAAATCATCCCAATCCCCTCCAATGGCAGATTCACCGCCCGTAACACAATGACCATCGTTACCAGGCCAGCTCCCGGAATCGCAGCAGCCCCTATCGACGCAAGTGTGGCTGTCACCATAATAATTAACTGCTGCCCAATGCTCAAAGGTATGTCATAAGCCTGCGCGATGAACATAGCGGCCACAGCCTCATATAAAGCGGTGCCATCCATATTCACCGTTGCACCTAACGGCAGAACGAAACTTGTCGTCCTGTTGGACACGCCGGTATTTTCCTGCAGGCAGTCCATCGTAATCGGCAGCGTAGCTGCACTGCTGGCGGTGCTGAAGGCTGTTGCTACAGCGCTGGAAACATCTTTGATAAGTTTCCAAGGTGAATATCTGCCGAAAATACCAACCAGAGCCGGCAAAGTCACAAGCCCATGGATACCCAGGCCGAGAATAACCGTTGCCATATACGCCGCCAACGGTCTGACTACCGCAAGCCCCATTGTGCCTATAGTATGGGCCATCAACGCAAAAACTCCTATAGGCGCCAGGTGCATAATCCAGCTGGTTATCTTCATCATTACCGCGTTGAAACTCTCGAAGAAAGCAACCAATAGCTTGCCTTGTTCGCCGGCACTGCTGATGGCAACGCCAAGAAGCAGAGAAAAGAATATAATCGACAATACTTTATCTGTTGCCATGGCTGCGAGCAGATTTTCTGGAACGATATTCTCAATAGTCGAGACCACAGATACTGCCTGTTGGCCTGATAAATCCGCAGCCGATTCGGCCCCCATTTCTACGCCGACGCCGGGCTTGGTCAGATTAACTAACACCAGCCCTACACTTACAGCTAAGATTGTGGTGGCCATGTAATAGCAAAAAGTTTTCAGCCCTAATCTACCTAATCTGCGAATGTCACCAAGACTAACAATGCCGGTTACCATTGATGCCAGGATCAAAGGTATGATTATCATTTTCAGCAGCCGGATGAACATATCGCCGACGATTTTAATATGAGCAGTTTTTTCCCCCAGCACTAATCCAGTCAACACCCCCAAAACGATTGCGGCCAAAATTTGTGTATGAACCTTCAGTTTCAAACGCAAGTTCCTCACAACCCCACGTAAAACCCGACTCCGGCACAGCTACGCCGGACGAGCGTGGGGGGTTAGCCTCGGCACCTGTGGCCGAGGCAGCCCCCGCCACAGGTGCGGGGGCTAAT
>JBHIDV010000012.1:0-17819 GCA_046760285.1 Sedimentisphaerales bacterium | reverse complement strand
TTTATGTATGCATCAATCGCCTTGGCCACTCGCCGCCCGTCTGCAATAGCTTCTACTATGTTTGCGGGACCCCGCACAACATCGCCGCCGGCAAAAACACCATTCCAGGAAGTGGCCCCTGACATCTGGTCAACCTGCAGCATTCCGGCCCGATTCAGCTTTAACTTGCCATCCTCTCTGAGGAAATCGAGGTCAGGCTTTTGGCCAATACCCAATATTAGTGAATGAACTTCAATGATGTACTCGCTTGCGGGTATCTCCACGGGACGCCTTCTGCCACTTTCATCGGGCTCGCCTAGTTCCATGCGTACACACTCGACCTGGAGTTTGTCTTCGCCGGGCAATATGCGCTTCGGTGCGGCAAGAGTCTGCAGATCAACTCCCTCTTGAAGGGCAGCTTCGACCTCCTCGGCAAATGCAGGCATTTCTTCGCGGGTTCGGCGGTAAATGATGCTAACCTGCCGCGCGCCGAGCCGTAATGCAGTGCGAGCCACATCCACAGCAGCATTTCCGCCGCCAACTACTGCTACGGTTTCCGCGACGGTTTTTCGCTTGCCCAGTCTAACCTCACGAAGAAAATCGACACCGCCCATTACGTTTTCAGAATCTTCTCCAGGTATCTCCAGCTTGATGCTTTTATGGGAGCCTACAGCAAGAAATACCGCGTCAAATCCGTCTTTGAACAGCGCCTCAATATCAGCTTCGCTTCTCACGGAATGGTTCAATTTAACCTCGATGCCGTAGTCCAATATGTTACGTATCTCCTGCTCAATGATACTCGAAGGCAGCCGAAAGGACGGTATACCGAGCCGCATCATTCCGCCCATAACGAGGTGTTTTTCAAAGACTGTGACCGAATAGCCTATCTTTCTAAGTTCCAAAGCCGCTGTCAGTCCTGCAGGTCCGGCCCCGACCACCGCCACTTTTCTGCCGTTCTCCTTAATCGTTTTCTGTTTTTCTTCGGGAGTTAACTTCTTGCCGTACTTTTCATTCCAGTCCGCAAGAAACCTCTTTATATAGGCAATCGAAACCGGGCTGTCCAGATTTGCCCGGTTGCAGTTCTGTTCACAGAGATGCTCACATACCCGCCCGCATATTGCCGGAAATGGATTGTTTTCAGACGCTATCTCGAAAGCCTCCTGATAGCGCCCCGCTGCGGTCAATGCCACATATCCGCTCGGGTTGCCGCGTATGGGACAGGCATCATAGCAAGGAGCTATACCCAGCCTGGTCATTGCAAACTTGTTCGGTACGGCTTGCGGATATTCCTTGAAAATTGCCTTTCGGTCGCAAAGTAGTTGATTATATTCGTCCTTGACGGCAACCGGACAGTTTTCTGCACAAAGCCCACATCCGGTGCATTTTTCAAGGTTGACAAAGTGCGGCTTTATCGTGATTTTTGCGTCAAAATTACCTGCCTGGCCCGACAGTTCGGTTAGTTCGGCGTTGGTGATTATTTCTATATTGCTGTGGGTCCCAGCGGCAACAAGACGTGGTGATATCGTACACATAGCGCAGTCGTTTGTGGGAAAGGTCTTGTCCAACTGTGACATACGCCCACCGATAGCGGTCCTGGATTCCACAAGATAGACTTTATAGCCCGAGTCCGCCAGGTCTAATGCGGCCTGAATGCCGGCAACCCCTCCTCCAACAACCATTACCGCACCTATTTTCTTACCCTGCTTCACCTTATCCATAGTCTCATGCTTTGGTAATCAGATTTGACACATCTGCTGCCGCGAATCACTTTTTCTTATTTTCCAATCTATGAGAAATAGTATTACCAAATGGACCTTGCTATACCATTAAATATACAATTCCTGCCGATGTTGTTCAATACTTTATTGCTGCATTTGCTCTTAATGCTATCTGACCGCTTAATCCAGCTGTCTTTTTACGATATTTCCAACCGGATTACCGCCAAGCAGAATCAACCCCACCAGCCGAAAAATCGTATATCTGGATGACAGAGTTCACGGCATGAGCAGCTTCTTTGAATCATTCTTTGCCAACCAAAACACCACAATCAGCTTCTCAAATATAAGAATTTCAGTTTCTTGCAGGGGTTGCCCAAACGTGATGAATCGCGGTATGTATTTGGGGAACCCAGTAGCAAACACAAGTCCTTTGGTAATTGGTCATCGCAAAAATGAATGCCGCTTAGCGAGGAACAGTCTGTTAGATATTGAGGATTTTTGGATTTTCGATTTTCAATTGGCAATTGGCAATCGACAATCGCAAATTCGATGTAACTTTTTCAAGGCCGACTATTCAGTATTACTGTTGGGAGCTGGCCATGCGAGCATCCAGCCTTCGACCGATATCTTTTATTTGTCGATCCAGGGCAAATAAATATATGAAATTGCATAACCACAAGAAAGAAAATGCAGCGCAAAGATAAACCATAAAACAGCCTCCATTAATAAACAGATTCTTTTTCTGGGTTCCCAGCCGCAAAAAATGGCGGCTGGGGTCCCTCTAACCTGGTTTTGCTTTTCATCAGATCGGTTCTTAACCAAATCAGCAGGAAAGCTAAAAGTGCCATCGCAGCCATACTCAACATTAAAGCCCCAGTTTGCCAGGACGAATCAAAACTGAAACTGGGTCTGTGAATGTCAGGTATAAAGCGAGCGCTGATGAAAACCATTGGAACATCCAGAAACGCGATAATTGCGAACACGGCGCAAATCTGAGCCCTGCGATGCTGTGACGGGGGAAAACTGACGCGCAAAATCAGGTAAACGATGTAAAGAAACCAGAGAATCGCAGAAGTAATCAAGCGTGGACTTGGAGTCCACCAGGTACCCCATTCGGCACGGGAGAAAACCATACCGGTTAAGTTTAGTATTGTTGCAAATACAGCCCCTACCTCTGCTGATGCCGCTGCGATGTGGTCCCATATCGGCTTTTTAGTGCACAAGTAACCAATTGAAGAAATCAGCAACGCGACAAAACAAAGTAATGCACAAATCGAGCTGGGAACATGTGCGTAAAGAATATTACGGACAACCGAATCTGGATTGGCAGGCGGTCCTGCTATCCGGCCTATGGTTAATGCCATCCACGTTGAAAGCTGCAATAGAACAAAAGCCAGTAGCATCAGAACTCGTCTCATTTTCTACTCCTTTACTACAAAGCCAAACAATAGCCAGCCAGCCACAAAGAATACCGCGTCAAACGCGGTCATGTATCCGACTGCTGCGTCGAAACTGCCCACAAATGCCAGGGCACCGGAACCGGTAACCCTGGCGCCGATGGCACTAAATAATGTTAGCAATGCAAAAGTGGCAGGTATCATCATCGGCATTAGTACCACCAGGACCAGTACACTCAAAAGTGCACCTCGTCCGTGAGAAAGCTGCACCATAGCAGAAAATAATGTCCCAACACTGGATATGCCGATATTGCCCAACAACAAGACAATTATGAACGGAATCCATCTATCGGCAACGCTGAGCTGGAAGGTTACAAAAGCCATCGGAACTACCACAGCCTCGAAAACACATAGCATTATGATGTTTGCAAATAGCTTCGCGATGTAAATGGTTCCTGGGTCAACAGGAGCCAGAAGTAAGCCAGCCATGCAATCCTGCTGCTGTTCGATGGCAAACGAACGCTCTTGTGCCAGAAGTCCGGAGAACAAAAACGCAATCCATAGAACTGCTGGACCTATGGCAGTGGTACTCAGCGACGGCGCTTCTGAGACAATGCGCATTACATACACTATGAGCATTCCAAGTACTATCATGGTAGGCAGAACTTGCTTGGACCTGAATTCGATAACGATATCTTTGACAAATATTGCCCACAAACTCTGACAAAAATAGTTCAATTTCAGCTCCTGGCATATAATAGATAATCTTCCGTAAAACGGTCGGTGTCTATCTGGCCAGTCTCTGCGTCAAAAATAAAGTGGTTTTTGTCCAGGACCATTACTCGGTCGCAACACTGAAGGGCCAGATTAGCGTTGTGGGTTGTCATTACGAAAGTGCCTCCGCCTGCTCGGAACTTACTTAATACGCTGATAAGATGCCGGCTGGCCTGGCCATCCAGGCCTGTAAAAGGTTCGTCCGCCAGCAAAACCGCCGGGCGATGTACCATTGCGCGTGCTATAGCCAAACGTTGAAGCATCCCACGGGAAAGCACTGAAGCTTTATCATAGCGATAGGGTGAAAGCCCGAGATCCTCAAGAACTTCTTCAACTCTGTCGTGGCTGTCTTTGAGGCCGTAGAGCTTGGCAAAGAACAAAAGATTTTCGAAAATAGTCAGATGGGGGTAAAGCATGCTCTGGTGCAATATTACACCCAGTTGCGACTTGGTTTTTTGGGGCTCTGAGTCAACGTTAAATCCACAAACCGTAACTTCGCCTTGGGCGGGCTTTAGTAGGCCCGCAATTATACGGAGCAATGTACTTTTGCCTGCACCATTGACACCACATATACAAAGGCCCTGAGCCCTTTGGACATGAATGTCGATATTCCTCAAGACGGGCCTGGAGCCAAATGTTTTACTTACCGAAGTAACAGTTATAACCGGCTCGCCATCGTGAACATTTAGTAATCTGTTATTCATAACGTCTGCAACCTACGAACCAACCGTATCGGCGCTTTTGCGGGGACGGGCTTGCTCCTGCAACAGCAGAGGTCGGCTTTTCGCAAAGTACGCTCTGGCAACTGCCAAAAATGTTATTGCGGCGAAAATCACTGCTAAGACTACCCATGAAGTTTTGTTACCTGCACTCGTGCCAAGCCCAGCAACCTTAAATACAACCTCCGAGTCCGCGGCCAGACCATTGCGATTATAGTACTCAGCCATGGTGCCGTCGCTCAAGAGAACTTGACCATCCGGTTCTCCCAGCCCTTGTATGCTGTCGTGAGCTAATTGAGAAAAAAGTACAAAATTGGTGGTCGGCAAAGAAAACTTCTTTCTAATATCCATTCTATCAGATGTTATATCAATAGTGTATGAGAAATTGACTTGATGGACTCCCGGAGGTACAGCCATTGTATCATAGAAGCCTTCCCGCGTAAAGACCAAGGCTTCAGGTACAAGATAGCTGGAGCTGCTAAAATTTTTATATCCCTTCGGCAGATGTACCATTAAAACAATCGCTTTGCCCTGGCTGTCTCTTTCATTTGAGCTTACGGCCAAATCTGAGGAATTCACAAGCTGGAAAAACTCTTGGAACAAAAGAGACGTATCCTTTTGCTGTATTATAAGATGATGCATCTTTGCTGATAAGCTGGAGTTTTTGTATGAGACATCAAAAACATCGATAAGGATAGTTAGTTGCTGTCGTTCTGGTCTAAGTGCAACAGGATGCCCACTAAATTTCATTCCTTGATGTAGAACATTGGCGCGGGCAACTGAATGCTCCCCTGCCCGCACATCTTCAAATATCGCCTTGCCGTCAGGTCCAACCTGGCCCCGCAAGGTATCAATTGACTTGCCATGCTCAAATATTGTCACAGTAACTGAGTCTCCAACCACAGGACGCCCCTTGGTAGTACCATTGATTACCTCTACGAGCAACGTAAGGCGTTTGTCTTGGCCGGGCGTACTCTCAGCAGGCCATACAGATGTATGAATGAATGCTACGACTATTGCAAAAATAATCCGCTTCAAGTTTTTTTCCTTTATACCTCCGCTACCAATTTGAAATTTCAAATTTCTGAATTAAGCCACAGATGAACACAGATTAACACAGATTTTTAGTAGTTTTTGTTTTACATTTCAGTGAAATCTGTGAAATCTGTGGCAAAAATACAAAATCCTATCTGCTAAATTTGAAATCGACTCACCTCGGCTTTCGCAGCAGAGGCCAAACAATTAATGCCACACATACGGCTAATAGGATCCATTTTGCGTAGTTCATTTATCCGCCTTCGCCACGCATCGTTGGATGGGGTCCCGTGGCTCTTCTGTGCCTATAAAAGGAAATTAACACCAGGCCAGCTCCAAGTACCAAGCCAGCACTACCAATCCAAATCCAATTTATAAGTGGCTTAATAAGCACTCTCATGTTCACCAGTCCATTACTAATGTCGGCCGCCGTAAGAGCGACGTAAATATCGCCACTAAGAGCCCTCTTAATATCAACTTCACTGGTTTGCTTCTGGCTATCATAATAAAAGAATTGTGAAGGACTAAGTCGAGCAACGTGCACTGCGGCCTCGGGTTCCCAGCTGCCCTCTTTCGCGGCTGGGGTCACCTTGCTCACCGTAACATCTGCCGTCACCGCAGTAAAGTTGGGACCATGATCTGCTTTGAGCCCTTCGAACTTGATGTTGAACTTTCCAACAGCCATGCTCTGACCGGCAATTAAAGCGGCATGTTTTTCCGTTTCATACGCACCGGAGCCTGCCAGGCCTACAAATATCAATACCACGCTAATATGTGCGATTCGGCTGCCTATCCAGCGGAGACCTTTACGCGGCCCAACAGGTTGCTTGCTCCTTGTCATTGCTGAACTGCAGCTGAGAAAATCAACTGCAAGATTAATAGCAGTAAAACCGCATATAATAAAACATGGTATTGCCAAACTCTTTGTCAGTAGCCAGGCTGCAGCCGCGGCTACAGGAACAAGCACCGCGCCAAAGATGCGCCAGTTTTTACTGATACCGTGCCGCAGAAGATGTGGACATAGTCCCAACAGTAACAAAAGTATTAATCCAAATGGGGTGGTAACTTTTGTAAAATAACCACTTTCGAGAGTAATTTTTTGATCTGTGAGCAGGCCGCTGAAAAAAGGGAACAAAGTCCCGGTAAATATCACAAACACAAGTATAACCATCAGCCAGTTGTTTAATCCGATAAATCTTCTGCCAGGCAGGCTTGTTACGCGTGAATCAACAGTTTTGGACTGGCGTTTTCGCCACCATAGTACTGCCGCAGCGACCCATATAGAAGTGAGCAAGACCAGGAACAAAATCCCCAGGCCTGGCTCCGGAAACGCATGGACACTCGTGACCAATCCATACCGGGTTAAAAAAGTGCCGAAAATACATAAACTGAAGCTAACAAGGCTCAGAACCGTTAGCCAGCGTGCAATTGCAGTTTGAGGTTTATACGTCCTGAAGCAGTGCAGCAAAGCCGTAGCTGTCAACCATGGCATCAGCGAGGAGTTTTCAACGGGGTCCCACGCCCAATAGCCACCCCACCCAAGCTCTTCGTAAGCCCACCATGCACCGAGGACAATCCCAGTTGTCAAAAACAACCACGCAATCAATGTCCAGTTGCGAGCTTGAACAAAAAGAGGATACACGCCGTGACGAGAAACGATTGACGATGGATGCCTATCCGGAGCGAAGTCGAAGGGATTGACGATGGACGTCCCTCCTCCCTCGTCCCTCGTCCCTCGTCTCTCGTTGCTCGTCTGTCGTCCGTCGTCCGTCGTGCTTCGAGGTCCTTTTAATGTTGCAAAGGCCCAGGCAAAGGGGATTATAAGGGCCGCATAACCTATAAACAGAGTAGGCGGATGTAAGACCATCGCAAAATGCTGCAACAGGGGATTTAGCCCTGCTCCATCGGCTGGAATAGGACTGGACAGAACAAAGGGGCTTTTATCAGCGATCAAAATAATCAAAAAAAAAGCAGAGACAAAGTTAGCAATAGCGCGTGCGCTGGCAGCAAAATCTTTTTCATTCCCCGCCTTGGCGGGGACAAGTTTACCCCTGCGAAGACAGGGGCCAGTTTTACTAAAAACAATCACCACCAAGCCAACTTGCAGCCACAACCACAACAAAAGCGAACCTGCCGCACCAGCCCATAAAGCGCTCAACCTGTATAAAAGCGGCAATGCTTTGGATGTGTGCTCTGCCACATAGCTGACACCGAAATCGCATCGAACTAACAATGTCGAAAGAGCTACGATAGCCACAGTAAGACAAAGCCAGCAAGCTATAGTTGCATTCTGTCCACTTTTAAGTAATCCAATTTCTTTCGAACTGCCCCCTAACAGATCAACTAACACTGCGTAAACAGCCGCAAAGAAACCAAGAATTAAGGCGAAGTGGCCAAGCTCAGCCATAGTTTACTTTACCTTTGCTCTGTATTTTGATTCACACCTTGTTATAAGCTTATTGGCCTGAAAAATCCCATCGGCAGCCAAATAGCCTTCCACCACTACTTCTGTATCTTCAGCGAAATTGTCGGGAACCACCCCCTCATAACTGACGGGCAAGGTCGTCTCAGACCCAGCCAGCGTAAACGTGAGACGCATTTTTTGTAAATCACGCTCAGTACTACCTTTTTCTACACGACCGGCAATCCGAAGAGAATGATTTGCCACTACTGATTTATGCCCAGCAAGGTCATCCACTGAGTAATAATAGGCCCAAGAAGACTGCATAGCTTGATATACAAAATACACCATAGCCCCGCCTATCACCACCACACCAACAATAATCTTCGTTATTGTTTCTTTTCTCATAAGCTTACTCCTATCATATTTAGTATTTCTTGGCTATACCAATCTGCTGCAGGGCAACCTGTCTAGGTCTCAGTTACAATGGCCATACTGTCTGCCCTAATAAGAAAGCGGTGAGTGATTCTGGTTATGACAGCTTAGATAACATCGCCCACGAAATACACCCAGATCCTGAAACTCTAAACGTCCCGTAGTCGGGTCCGGACGAACAATAGTCCGGTCAAAATTTATAAGATGGCTATTGTTCAAACTGGTTCCCTGAGAGGAACTGATGCCATGAGCATCATGGCAAGCCGAACACGGGATTTCTTCTTTTAAGTGTTCCGCATGCTCTGGGAAACTTTCATCATTTAAGATACTATTTCGGCTGTGACATCTGTAACAGAGTTCATATGAAAAACTGCTTTCTTGTGTAAAATCATACGTTTCGTAGCGATAGGCAAGAAGATTTGGATAATTAGAGCCATGAGGACCTTTGGTGCCTGAGGCACCGTCTGTGTTGTGACAATCAGTACAGTAAACAATCGTGGTAACAGTCAGGGGTGGCCTTAGAGAGGGAACGTTTTGATTTACACCCGGCGATACAACAGGATGAAAAGAAGGGCCAGATGGATCAAATTCCAAACGTGTATTAGTCTGGGTTATCTGTCTGGTAATCGTGGATTCTATTCGGCTCGGATTATCGCCGTGACATTTGAAACACACCTCATACTCGTACTGAACCTGCTCGGTAACGCCGCCAGAGGCTGTTACACCAGAAATCCCTCTCATCGCACCTGGTACTACCGGGGCCTGTGCGAGTGCATCACCGGTAGCATGCGGATTGTGGCAATCAACGCATTCAACATGTCTTGCTGCTGCGATTGGCGACTCTTTCAAATCATGGATACCTTCATAGCGAACTACGTCATGTCGACTAAGCTTGGAAAGATCGATTTTTAAATTAGTTTGTGCTACCGAACCATCGTGGCAGCTCAGACAATTATCTTCCAATCTCGCGAAGTGAAGCAGCCGTTCATGTCCGGCTGCAGAATGCGGCCTGTGACAGCTTAGACAGCCATTATCTGCCAATGTTCCATATTCGCTACTTTGCAAATATAAATTGCCTGACCCAAAAACTAAGGCAGTTGAGTTCTCATGGCTTGAGAATATCCACCCAGATAAATCGTGACAGCTTACACACATCCTGGACCGGCGATTAGACATAACCAAGAAGTTGCCGTATCGGTTATCATGAGGGTCATGGCAAGTAGTGCACTGCAGCTCGCTGGACCTGTCGAGCTTGAGTTGTTCGGGCAATACCGAAGGCGGGCGTATCTGGACATCTTCTACTGACAGTCCGACAGAGTAGACAAAACTAATCGGGTGGTCGTCCGACAGATCCGTCCCCAGGTTTGCTGCACCTGGAGCTATATAAGTACTGGGCTCCCGCTTCGCGGGGGCCCTACCTATGGAGTTGCCGCTTATCGTTTCTGTCAAAGCTACAGTGCCGTCATGACAGCTAAGGCATAGTTTACTGGAGCCGGTGGGCTGACCAATATCAGCCTCCAATGATGAGCTTTGATAGATTTTGTAGACAGCCGTAGAAAGTCTGTGGCTCCATAATGGGGTGCCGGCTAAGGCTCCATGGGGGGTATGACAGAAACTACAGGTATTTCCTCCAGCCACTGCCGTAAGGTCGTGCGGCGTACCCTGAATCAAGGCTGTGGCTGTTGAGCCTGACAAGGTGATAACCGCAAGCACCTTTATTAGTTCAAGCAATCTGATTTTCATTATTGGGCTTGTTCGGGGCCCCCAAACGCATTCTTTCGCGTTTGGGTAACCCCTTCTATAAGTTCGAATATCTGGATTCTTTTATTGAATGAGTCAGCGACATAAATCCTATTGTGTTTATCTATAAAGATTCCGGCTGGCAGCCAGAACTGACCGGCGCCTCTACCCTCCTCTCCAAAGGCCATAAGTATATGGCCTTGCTGGTTGAATATCTGGACATTTTCAAATTGCCGGTCTACCACATAGATGTTGCCGAAACTGTCCGTGGCAACCCCACAGGGATGAGCAAAACTGCCCGGACGGTCCCCTTGCTGGCCAAATGTTGCCAAGTACTGTCCAGTGCTTGTAAATATCTGAATTCGATAGTTCAGTGTATCGCTAACATATAATTTGCCATTTTTGTCAACCCACACGTGGGTCGGAAAGTTAAACTTTCCGGGACTCAAGCCTCTTGTTCCGATTTGCCCTAAAAAAAAGCCGTCTTTGCTACACATATCTATAGTATGGCGAGCAGTGTCCACTACGTACAGTATTTGTCCAGCTTGCCAATAGGCAATCCCAGACGGCCTTTTGAATCGCTCATTGCCAAATGAGAATATGAATTGGCCATCTTTGTTGAAAACACAAACCCTGCGCAACGCGCTATCAACAACATAAATCCTATTGTCAACTATTGCCAAGCCAACTGGTTTAATCAGTTTCTCTTGTCTTGCAAGATGCGCAAATTGCCTGTATTGGCGCGTATTTGGATCGAACGCGTGCACTACACCACCTGTCGCATCAGTTACAAACAACCTACCATCTTGGTCGATGCTAACAGCATACGGGCCGACCAGAACACCTATTTTCTTCTTACCAAAGAGAAACTGGCCTAAACCTTGCAACCATGAGACTTCTTTTCTCAAATCAGCTTCTGTTGATATTGTTCCGACATACCTTATACGCGGCCTCTCTGGCGGCTTAGGCCAGACAAGCTGCGTTTCCAGCGGCTGCGGAAACTGTCCCTGTGGACCACCGCATCCGGCATAAAACAAAACCCACCCAAGAACTAAAATCCGAAGCACGAAATCCGAAATCCGAAATCCGGTTGCGGTTGCGCTGCTCGTTTCGTCCACCGCCGAACGCAACCGAAACGAGTGGCACGACCATTCACCGGCTGCCGAATTTAACTTGTGCTGTTCGTTTCTCACCACTATTTTACTTTCCTTTGTTCCGCTTAGAAAAAGCGTTTTAACCTAAAATACAAAAAGTCGCTATCAATTTGGTCACGTCTGCGCTTAAGCGAGTTTAGCTCCACACCCACAATAATACTCAATTGACGATAATTATACTGTAATTCAGTGTTGAGGCCAAACCCTTCGGTGACGCCAAACCTGCTGTCGTCTTCATCTCGATAATCGAGCCGAGCAGAAATACTGTATTTTTCTGCTAATCTACTCAATATTTCACCGCCCGTGCTGAAAAGTACGATATCTCTATCATCTGGTTCACCAAAATCAAGCCACTGGTTCAAGACTCGTACGCTGGCTGTTGTATCACTCATTATAGGCCAGCTATATCTGGCTTCGAGGTGCTTGGTCGTAGAAGGAATCTGCGTGGAGCGTTCTTTGCTATACTCAGCCAGCAGTGCCAGGCCTTTCTTAACGTAATCTGCACCGAACGTGTTGATTCTATACTCGTCCGGTGTAATTTCAACGATGGTTGAGCTGATCTTTTCATCTTGTCGCTGATGTGCATAGTATAACGACAGGCCGCTGTCGAATCGCTCTCTGATAGTAAAATTCTGGCGCAGTGTATCTTCCTGCCTTTCCGGCTCTACAAAGAAAGTATAATCTACTAAAATTTCCTGACCATCGCTAACGTTGGGAGGTATGGCTCCTAAAGTAGTTATATTTAGACGTACCCGGCCACTTATTTCAGTAATGGTGTAATCATCACCTAAAGTATACACATTCAATCCGGTGTTGTCTGTCACCACAATGGTCGATATGTCAATGTTTACTCTGTCCAGGGTTATAGGTAGTGGGTCGGTAAAAACATGCGATTCATCAATCACAATGCCCGTACCTCTGCCACCTGATTGATCAGCGGCAATGAAATTTATCATGTATGTGCTGAGCAATACACCCCAGGGATTTGTCTTTTTGTAATTCAAACCGAGTGTACCACCCCGCTGTATAAGATCTCCCTGGGCACCAAGGTCGGAGCGTGAGGTAAAAATATTGCCTGTTGTAACCAAGCTTTCATATAACCTGTGCTCGAAACCGGCCCGGCCCAGGGTCTCGGTATTTTTGATTCCGAGCGTTTTTTGCTCGGTATCTACGAACCGGAGGTCATAATTAGTCAGGAAACTCGGAGAATGTTGCAGCCTTAAACGTTCTTCCCATTGCAAGTTCTCGAGGTTGAATGAGCCTGACTGGTCAAGGAAGGAAAAAAAAGAATCAAGCCTATGTTGCTGATCGCCGCCAAAGGTCAAATCATGCAACAAAGTGTATCTATCCTCTGTAAAATCTGTGGACGCGCCTAAAGTTCGTTGCGAAACCTTATTCCTGCCAAAGGCGAGACTTAGATGGGATAATTCACTAAAATCGTGAGCTAAGGAGTATCTGTACTGCTGGTCATCCCTCGTAAAAAAGTCCCTAGCCAGTGGAGCTAATCCATCTTGGATAGTGTCACTGGTACTGTATTCGAATGTCATAGGCCAATCTTTAGAGCGTAGCGCCAGCGAGAGGCCCAAGTTTTGCGTTTCAGCTTTCAAAGACCCCAAAAACCGCCGGGCGATTAAGTCCTCCGACTTGCTCAGATTAAAGGTCAATGGGTATGGTTTCGTTCGTAACAATTGCGCCAGCACCGAATAATCGTTAAGCCAAGCACTCTGCTTATCTGAGTCACCATCAGCGCTAAAGCTTTGTTGCGTAAGCCCCAGGCCGAAGGCAGCATTATAAAACAAAAAATTCGGATGGTATATGTCACCATCAGTCTTCAGTCTTAGTCTTTCTTCAAACACTTTCGTTTTGCTTTTGCGTTTATTTCCGCTGATTCCCTGTTCATCCACACGGTTCTCAGCAACCAGTTCCAGCTCGCCATGAACTCTACCAAGTCTCACAAGAGGCCTCTGCTGGCCTTCAATATTTACACTGCCAGCTGACAGAGAAACTAAGCCTATAGCCCCAAACGCCAGAGTCCAGAAGATTCTTCTTGTAGACATCGGTCGGGCTGGGTTCCCGCTTTGCGGGGGCCCTGTCCAATAGCTTGTGTCATTGTTTCGTCCGTTCAGCAATGCTCCTGGACCCTTGACTTGCATAGCTTTTTCCTTCTAGTCCAGGTATCAGAAAATGAAAATAGTCTACATCAACGCCGGACAGAAGGTGACCTTTATTTAGCAGCTTGGTTCTCAAGCAGCGCATAAAGTTAGAGCAATCTATATTATAGGTAACCGCGCCTTAACTCTTTACCTTGCCTATTTCTTCTTTCATTTCTTAGCCCGCTGGGTTGCTTGTAAGAATCATTGTCAAGAAATAGTTTTTTTGAACATTCTTTCCCGACTATCTGAGCAGTTTGTGATTTGATAATCCGTGCAGGCTTAATCTAAGCTACTGCTCTGGACTTGGCGACTTTGCTCTTTTGGCCAAAGTATTATCTATATGTACCAAGTAACCTCCTATTGTCTTTACCATCGGTTCTGGAACTAAGCCGCTCTGCAAGACTTTAACAAAACCTTCCCGGGCTTTTTCCAGTTGGCCGGTGCGGTAAAATGCCAGGCTACGATAATAAAGCTCAGCGATCTCTCTTTTCTTCTCATCCTGCTGATTGTCTGTTTCCTTTGGTTCTATTGTTGATTGTTCAGACCCCTGTTCGGTCACAGACTCTCCTTGTTTAATATTCTCTTGATGTGTTTTGCTCCCGGTTAGCTGAATGTCCATTAGCCTGAGCACTTGTTCAATTTTTTCCTGCTCTTTTGGGGTGAAAGCATTATTTTCTTTGATCTCTTCAAGATATATTTTGGCCTTCATTAGTTCGCCTTGTTCAATTAATTTGTTAACTGTCCAAAGCGCTTGAAATAAACGTTTCCTTTCGAGTCCAGTTGTGTTGGTCTTTTCTGTTAGCTCGAAACCCTGTTTTTCATATTGTTTCTTCTCAGCCTGGATATGGCGCTGTACTACCTTGTCTATCGAGTTCACTCCATTAAGCTCTTCCCTGCTCTGGAATGAAGCCGGTTTCAAAAGGTATTTTGTCGAACCTGCGTGGGCACTGTGGCAGTTAGTGCACCCAGACGATAGTTTTGTCAAATGAGCAGGTACCGATTCGATTGCGCTGCTGTCGTGACATAGATAGCAAAGCTTAGGTTCTGGTTCTTTCAGTAGATGTTTGAACTTGCTCTTGTGCGGATTGTGACAAAATAGGCATTGGCCAACCGCTACCGGCCCGTGAACAAAGGATGATGATACAGCATAGTTAGTATGGCAATTATAGCACAATTCTGGCACAGGCGAGGTTAGCAGCGTTTGAGGAGAAAAACTTCTTTGCTTACGCTCGCCATGACAGGTGACACAATTATTCAGAGGCTTATGCATGTACCAGTCCGACTTTGTTACTCTCTGTACAAACCATCGAGATGCAAGGTCAACAGGCCCTGGTTCAAGTTCTGCTTTCTCTATGGGTGGAACACCATCAAAAAAGAAGGTCAGAACTTTATAACGCTCCACTTCGTCACAGCTTGCCACAAATACCCAAAGAAGGACGAGCAATGTTAAGGGGTTCCCCAAACGCGAAAGAATGCGTTTGGGGGCCCGTAATCGAACTGATGGAAATCTCGTCCTAAGTAACATCACATAATAACCTTATAGTCTTTTAATTCTCATATAACTGCCAACCGGTCTTCAAGCTCAGCTTATTATGCTCTGCTTTCATCAAGGCCGAATATTTGACCTTGTTGCCAAAGTATCATTAATGTCCATTAGGTAGCCTTCGATTGTTTTTGCCATCGCTCTCGGAATTAGGCCGCTGGTCAAAACTTCAACAAATCCTTCCCGAGCTTTTTCGAGTTGTCCCGCGCGGTAAAATGCCATGCTGCGGTAATAAATCTCAGCAATTTCTTCTTGCCGCCGGCCTTTGTTCAAGGTATTATCAATGTCTGTAAGATAGCTTTGTAACGTTTTTGCCATCGCTGGGGGAATTAAGCCACTTTTTAATACTATAATAAAGCCTTGCCGAGCTTCTTTGAGTTGGCCAGCACGATAAAACGCCATGCTGCGATAATAGACCTCAACAATATCTCTTTTCTGCTGCTGCTGTTGACTTTCCATTTTCTGGGATTGCACTTTCTTCTTAGCAAAAGACTCGCTAATATCTGGTGCCAATTCACTTTTTGAGTCAGATGCCAGAGCGAACTCTTTCGCTTCCGCTACTGTCTTTTCTTGCATAGGAAAGTTACCAAAACCATAAACGTTGATCTTATTCAGACCGTATTGGTTTGACACGAGGACCAAAAACTCCAAATTTGCCCCTTCAACAGCATTTTTGCGGAACAACTCCACGTTGTCATAGTCCAATATAACCTTAGCAGGCAGATTCATCATACCGGGCTTATTACCAGGTAGGCCGAAAAACAACAGCAGTTGTCCGGCCGGATTATATATTTTGACAACCTCCGTTGCAGCGTCCACCACCCATATATTACCTCTTTTATCAATAGCTATGCCCTTGGGCCTGACAAATTCGTCTATATTGTCGCCCAATCTGCCAATCGTTCGCTCAAATACACCAGAATTGTTAAACTTTACTATCTTACCTTTAGCCTTATCGGTTACGTAGATATTACCTTCTCGGTCCAGAGCCAGATCACTTATGAGTTTGAATTGTGCTTCTCCATCACCCTCTTGACCCACACGAGCAATCTCTTTGCCTGTAGTCTTATCCAATACAATAACCTGGTTGCTGTTAAAATCGGTGACGTAACATCGCCGTCCGCGAACAACTACATCAATGGGGGCGATTTTCAATTCCTTGCCCAATATGATACTTAAATTATTACTCTTATCGAAAACGAACACCGCGCCGGCTGTTGGGTCTGCTATGTACTTTACACCGTCCTGGTCAATGTAGATATTCACTGGATTTATCAAACGGCGGTCTTTCGTCAAATAAGTGAAGGTATGATTCTCAGGGTCTAATACCTCCACCATTCGCTTGCCCACGTCGCACACATACATTTTTCCGTCGTAAATCGCTATTCCATAAGGCCTGGCGATACCCTGCTTTATTTCAGGCTCACCTATTATAAACCTCTCGAAAGCGCTGGGGCCTTTAGCTCCCAAATCCTCAGGTCTTGAGAATGATTTTAGAAATTGAAGTCTGGGTTTATCGGGCGGTTTTGGAAAGAAAACCGGCTCGATGATTTGCTCTTTTTCCACCGCCGACTGGCAGCCATAAAGCAAAAGGCAGCTACAAGCGATACCAATAAATACTAAGCTCTTGTATGGTTGGGAGTTATCCATTCTGGTGATTATTATCGGCAAGCAGGGTAACTGTGCATAAATAAAGCATGAATCCTGGGTGTGTCTTTTTAACTTCTCTGGCAATGTCTGCCCGTGCGAGACGACAAACCATCCAGACGTGCTCAGAATCGCCCGTATCGACCAAAAAAAGGCTCTTTCCAATCATTATAGGAAAGGGCCTTTTTGCAGGGTAAAGTACGCGTAGATACCGGTCTACAACAGCCAGAATATGCGTGGGCTAACCGTATACTATGGGAAAATAGGCTCACTTTCGTATTCGCAAGAGCTTATACCAACAGCGCTTAGGTCAATTCGTTGCCTGCTAAGTAGCCCTGCGGTACTAAAGTTCCAAATACAACTTCATCAATAGACAAAAAACTATAAGGTTTCAGAACCTTGCGTTCATCTCATTTTATGTGGCACATACGACAAAGCTCGCCACCGCCGGGGCCGGAGAAGTAATCCTTACCGCGCAACTGATGATTACCGATGCCAGAGGTGTGGACATCGTGGCAGCTCGAACATTGCACTTTGCTATCCGGATCCAGCAGGTCTTCAGCAATGGTTCCGCCAAGTGTACTGGGTTGTGAAGGGTCCTTCAAGCCAGGGTCCAGGGCAGCCAATCCTGAATCATACACAAACGAAATCGGGTGTGAGTTCACCAGCTCACCAGCGGTAAAAACCATCTCTGGATCCATCCATGAGTAATCAGGATTAGCACCATCATGGCAACTCAGACATAGCTTTGAAGCGCCATCGGGCTGACCTACTACAGCATCTAAAGTCGCGCTTGAATATGGTGTAAAAGTTAACGTTGTTTCATTACCGCTCCACAGAGGTACACCTGGCAAGATGTCTGCATTGTGTGGCGTATGGCAACCGTCACAGCCAAGCAAATCCGAGTGGGCAGCTATGACCAGCGCCGGCGTAAGCAAAGCCGCAAGAACCACACACAAACCACTTTTGATACCACCTAACTTCATAACCATTCCTCCAACTTCATTACCGATTGTTAACGTTTCTCTAAACTAAAACCTTAGTACTCTTGGCGACAACATTAGGGCACCACAGAAAAGGAAAACCTTTTCATTTTTTCCGCAGCGTCCATCGAACCATCGCCA
>JBHIDV010000011.1:0-18934 GCA_046760285.1 Sedimentisphaerales bacterium | reverse complement strand
GTAGTAGGCCATTGGATATGGGGTGGTGGTTGGTTAGCAGAAATAGGCATGTGGGATTTTGCGGGTTCCACAGTGGTCCATTCTGTAGGTGGCTGGCTGGCACTTACAGGGGCAGTGATGCTGGGTCCGAGAATTGGCAAATACAATCCTGACGGTTCGTCTAACGCCATTCCTGGACATAGTATCCCTCTGGCTACCATCGGTGTATTTATCCTATGGTTCGGTTGGTTCGGATTCAACCCTGGAAGTACGATGGGAGCGGTGCCGGACATCGCCCACATCGCCGCAGCTACCAATATTGCTGCTGCGGCAGGGGCAGTAGCAGCGATGCTTACCGCTTGGAAGATGTTTAAGAAACCAGATACCAGTATGGCACTTAACGGAGCTATCGCAGGATTGGTAGCTATAACCGCGCCTTGTGCATTCGTGTCGTTAGCAAGCGCTGTGTTGATTGGGCTGGTGGCAGGGGTCTTAGTAGTCTTGTCAGTGGTTTTCTTTGATCAGGTGCTCCACATAGATGACCCCGTAGGTGCGATTTCTGCTCATGCAGCCTGTGGGGTCTGGGGAACACTTTCTGTGGGACTGTTTGCCCAGGACGTCTTTTCTCCGGGCACTACCGGCAATGGTTTGCTCTTTGGTGGTGGCGCCAAGTTGCTCGGCGCACAAGTCTTAGGGGTAGTTTCGGTGTTTGTCTGGTGTATGGGTGCAGGATTTGTCCTGTTCTATGTTATTAAGAATCTGGTAGGTCTGAGGGTGGACAGAGAAGAAGAATTGCGCGGACTTGACGTTGGTGAGCACGGCATGGAATCTTACGCTGGGTTCCAGATATTTACTACGCAATAATTTGAACTTCGGTAAAAGGATGAGAAAATGAAACTCATAATCGCAATGATTCAGCCTCACAAATTGCCTGATGTCAAAAAAACTCTTTATGACGCACAGGTCTATAAGATGACAGTTACCAATGCTGTAGGATGTGGGGAGCAGAAGGGCTATACCGAAACCTACCGAGGAGTAAGAGAGGAAGTGAACTTACTGAAGAAGGTAAGACTTGAAATCGCGGTGAATGAAGACTTTGTTGAACCGACCATAGATGCCATTATCAAAGGCGCATGGACAGGACAAATCGGCGATGGCAAAATCTTTATCTTAGATTTGCCTGAGTGCATAAGGATAAGAACCGGAGAGCGAGGCAGCAAGGCCATCGGATAAAAGAGGTAAATAAATATGGCTATAAGAGATTTAGTGAAACTTATAAAGGAGAAAAAGGTCGAGTTTATAGACCTAAAATTTACTGATCTTCCTGGTCTATTACAACATTTTACTCTGCCGGTAAAGGAGTTCTCTGAAGAATTGTTTATTGACGGAATAGGTTTTGATGGCTCATCCATCAGGGGGTTTCAGTCCATCGATGAAAGTGATATGTTGCTAAAGCCCGATATGAACACAGCTTTTATCGACCCTTTTATGGATGATGTAACTTTAAGCTTTATTTGTAACGTCAAGGACCCAATAACCTTAAAGATATATTCACGTGACCCTCGAAGTATTGCCCAGAAAGCGCAAAAGTATCTGTCGATCTCAGGCATCGCTGATACGGCGTACTTTGGACCGGAAGCGGAGTTCTATATCTTCGATGATGTGCGATTCGATCAAACCTATAATCAAGGCTTCTACTATATAGACTCTCAGGAAGGTTTTTGGAATTCAGGTAAGGATGAAAAACCCAATCTCGGGTATAAGCCGAGATATAAAGAAGGATATTTCCCTGCTCCGCCTATGGATAGCTTCCAAAACCTCCGGTCTAAGATGGTTAAAGTAATGTTAGATATTGGAATAGAAGCTGAGCTACATCATCACGAGGTAGCCACTGGTGGCCAGGCAGAGATCGACATGAAATATGATACACTCGTAAGCACGGCAGACAGCCTCATGAAGTATAAATACGTGGTTAAGAATGTTGCACGTCGGTACAATAAGACAGTCACCTTCATGCCCAAGCCCATCTTTATGGACAATGGTTCCGGAATGCACGTGCACCAGAGTCTATGGAAGGATGGGCGAAACCTATTCTATGAGCGTGGCCGCTATGGACAGGTCAGCAGACTGGCTGAATATTATATCGGCGGATTAATCCGTCATGCAGCAAGTCTTTTAGCTTTTTGTGCTCCTACTACTAACTCATATAGAAGACTGGTGCCGGGATATGAAGCTCCTATCAACCTCATTTACTCGCAGAGAAACCGCAGCGCCTGCGTGAGAATTCCTATGTATTCAGAGAACGAGAAGACCAAGAGGATAGAATTTCGTCCGCCGGACCCATCCTGTAATCCTTACCTTGCTTTCTCCGCTATGCTGCTGGCTGGTATCGATGGTATTGACAACAGAATCGAACCGCCTGAGCCAATCGACAAAGATTTGTATGAATTAGGGCCAGAGGATAAGGCTAAAGTTAAATCGACACCCGGCTCCTTAGAAGAGGTAATCAACGCTTTAGAACGGGACCACGAATATTTGTTGAAAGGAGATGTCTTTACCGAAGACCTGATAAAGATGTGGATAGATTATAAACGAAAAAGAGAGATTGACATAGTAAGATTGCGACCGCATCCCGCCGAGTTTGCGTTGTATTATGATACTTAATGAGCACATCCATATAGATATTGAAATAGTAAGTGGCCTCGTTTAGAAAGGAGGTAGTTGCAATGTTGCCAATATACATAACAGCAGTTGTAATTGTGGTACTCGTAGGGCTTGCCTTTATAAAGAGTAACCTGAGGATTTGTCCGCCCAATGAGATACTAATCTTTTCTGGCAGGAAAAGAAAACTTAAAGATGGAACGCAGGTAGGCTACCGCATCATAAAGGGAGGTAGAGCTTTTAAGATTCCTATCGTCGAGTCGGTCAGTTGCATGTCTCTGGAGACGATGCCTATAGAAATAGACCTATCGGGCGCGCTTTCTAAAGGGATTATTCCCATCAATTTAAAAGGCATTGCCAACATCAAGATTGCCGGAACCGAAGAGGAAGGCATGTTTAATGCCGTGGAAAGATTCTTAGACAAGTCCCGAGAGGAAATATCTCGCGTGGCCAGAGAAACTTTGGAAGGCAGTCTCCGAGGTGTTTTAGCTACTTTAACGCCCGAAGAAGCTAATACGCGACGGCTGCAATTCGCTCAAGACGTTACGCAAGAGGCAGCCAATGATTTGAAAAGATTAGGGTTAGTGTTAGATACGTTTAAGATTCAGGACATCTCCGATACTCAGGCGTATTTAGAAGCGATTGGACGAAAGAAAAATGCCGAAGTTCAACGGGACGCAAAGATTGCCGAAGCTGAATCAGAGGCACAAGCGAGGAAAGTAGCTGCAGAGGCAAAAAAGGCTGGCAGTATAGCTGAAGCCGAAGCTGAGATGATAACGGTGGAGGCTGAAAATAAGCTGCGAGTCAAGAAAGCTGATTTAGCTGCTATAAGTAATCAGGCCGAAGCAAAAGCAAAAGTAGCCGGTGAGATTGCCAGGGTCGAAGAAGAAAAGCTGCTGGAAGAATATAGGATTGAATTGAATGATAAGAGATACCAAGCTGAAGTAGTGATACCAGCTCAAGCCGAAAAAGAGGCGCACCAGTTAAGGGCCGTGGGGCAGGCAGCGAGAATCATTGAAGATGGAAAAGCAACCGCTGAAGCAGTCAGGCTTATGCGCCAAGAGTGGCAGGAAGGAGACACACGAGAACTGTTTCTGCTACAACAACTACCCGACATTATTGATAAGATGACCAGAGTGGTCTCTGATAACTTATCTATCGAAAAACTTACTATTGTAGATGGCGGTAACGGAGACGGTATACCTACATTTGTAAGGGGTGTGACCGGGTCGATAGTGGCAATTATGGAACAGATTAAAAACGCCACGGGATTGGACATCCCGGAGATCCTCCAAGCCAGAGCGGAGGCAGTTAGGCATAACAGTAGAGTAGGAAAAGAGCTTTAGAACGCCACCATGATGCTCTGCACGTGCCAGGAATGTTAAGCATAGATAAAAAGCACGCCCACAGTAGAAAACTGTGGACGTGCTACATATAAAAAGATTTTTAAGGAGATGCGTCAGTTCGTTTTGCACATTATAGGCATAACCAGACCGCAAGATATTAGAAATCGACCTGCAGCCGCATTAGAAGCATATCTGCGTTGCCCACATTGTCTTTACTAGAATGCACGTAGTCCCACATTATTCTCATATTTGGATTCAGATACCAATTCAAGCCTAACGCCACATTGTCTAATTCACCTCCGCTTATAGTGCCATCGTCAAGGTCAACGTTTGAATACCGCCCAGCAAGTTCCCAGGCACCCGGACCATCGCCAAAGAGAAAGTTCTCTTTCGGTTTTACCCGGTCAAAAGTGCCGGTCGAAGTTTTATATTTGCGATGTTCGCCGGTCAGGAAATAGCTGGCCTGGACATAATAGCCGTCTAAGTCTGCGCTGGATGAAGTCAAGTCCACATTAGAGTGTATAAATTCACCCTGCAGAGAGAAAGGTCCTGCCACGCAGGCGGCCTCGAGACCCACCAGGTTTATACGGTCGCTTCCGACCGAACCTGTACTAACAAAGTCATCAGCCAAATGTGCCTCGGGTTCTGTAGCAAAACTGACGGTTTCATTATTAGGATTTCGGTGGCTATAGGCGACACCGACATGCAGCAAGGAGGCCCCATTATCCTCGTACCACGGTAGCCCCGTCACACGACCCGTGAGGTTATACCCACCATCATCCTGGCCCTCGCCGTAGCCGTCTGTATCTCTAAATATACCTGCAGCCCAGGTCATCCGGGGGTCAGAAGCGGCCAGGGCGGTGCCATGAAGCATAAAACCGGCGTTACGGCCCGGCGCAAAAACGTTCGGCAGAGCTCTCTCCAGGAAGGTGATATACTTGCTGCTGGTCAACTCCTCAAGACTAAACGGTTCTTTGAAGTGACCAAATCTGAGCTTTCCGATGGGAAAGTCTGTCAGACCAAGGTAGGCATCCTTTAAGTCGGCGTCTCCACCAGCAAAATCAAATTGCAGCTTGTACTCTACGTTATTGTAAATCAGGCCACTGGTGTAAAACCGAGCTCGCCTGAACTCAGTGCCATCTTGCTGGTCACCTAAGGCGCTACCGCCCACTACGTCCCTCTTAAGGTCATCGTCTTCGCTTATCCACATCCAGTCGTTCTGGATTCGGCCACCAAACTTTAGTTTGAAATTTCCATCTTGGCTCTCAAAACGTAGCCCTTCTTTCCAGAACACGCGAAAATCGGAAGGGCCCAGATCAGGTTTTAATTTTGCCAGTTCTGTTTGCAAGGCTTGAAGCTGCGCTTCAAATTTCTTTATCCGGGCATCAGTGTCCTGCGCGGCCCATACAATTGAGGGCATTAACAGCCAAAGCGTGGTTGCGATGAGCAACGATTTTACTAACACATCAAAACTTTTCTCCTTCATTTAAACTTCCTTTCAAAAATTTCCTTTTACTGTTTACCAAGTACATTAGTACGTCGTTGCTTTGTTTCACCTCCTTTCTGAATTTTTCATGTTTACAACTCTCGGTTATTGATGTTTACAGATACATATCATTTTAAAAGTATGCAGCAAACTTTACAATAACATCATTGATGCGTACATCTATCTATTATTATATCTCTGTCAATTACCACGGTTCTCAACCTCCAACTTTGCGCATAGAGAATTCGTCTCTAAACGAATTCAGCTTTGTGAACCTGGACTTTTCTGCAATTATTTTTTTTAGCAAAGCCAGTATCTGTCCGTCAGTAGCATCGCTTCTGATGAGTTTTTTTAAGTCATAGTGGTGAGCTGAGTACAGGCAGGGTTTGAGTTTTCCGTCGCTGGTCAGCCGAAGCCGATTACACGAATGGCAAAATACCGAAGATCTACCGTTTATGAAACCTATGGCCCCGGCTGAATTTCTAATCTTGAAATAAAGAGCTGGACCATTCGTACCGCCTGCCAAAAGGTTTGAAAGTGGTCCGAATTTGCGTTCAATAATTTCGCGGACTTCACTGTTAGGTACATAGTATTTCGCTGGCTTCGTATGCTTGCAGGCTGGGCAATATTCAATGAATCTGACCATGACCGGCAAATAAATACTCATCTGTGCAAGCGATAATATCTGGCAAACATTGATGTCTCTTATTATGACGCTGTTGGTCTTGACAGGCATGAGACCAACTTTTATGGCCTTATAAATGCCTTTGGTTACCTTTGGCAACAAGTCAAAGCCGGTAATCTGTCTGTAACTTTCCCTCTCTGCAGAGTCAACACTTATGTTAACGCGTTTCAGCCCCGCGGCTTTGAGCTCTTCTGCCATTCGTTCCAGAAGCACTCCATTAGTTGTAAGCGCCAGATCATCAAGTGGTATCGCTGCCAGTGTTTGGACCAACTGAACAATATTTCTTCTGACCAATGGCTCACCTCCGGTAAGCCTAACCTTTCTGATGCCGCATTCGACAAAAAGTCTGACAATACGGTATATCTCTTCAAATCTTAAAATCTCTTTATGTTCTATAAAATCGCAACGGCCTAAAGGATTACAGTAAATACACCGTAGATTGCATCTGTCGGTAACAGAAATTCTCAAATAATCAACATCCACATGCATGACCTGCAAACCACCAGAGCTGCTTGACGTTCAAATCAGCCTGACTCGAACCACCGTTGGCGCTGCAATTTCTGCCACACCAACATCGACACTGACCAAGCCATCCGCCTTACACAAAGCACCGATGTGCGCCGACCCATGATATTCAACCGGCTTTAATGTGCCTACCCCTGTTATTGCAACTGGGACCCAACTTTGCCTTTTCACTTTCTTGAGCTTGATAGATTCTCCAAGAGGCATCTGAATATCAGGCGGTGCGTAATCATGGCCCATCAGCTTATAAAGAAATGGTTTAACCATCAGTTCGAATAATACAAAGGATGCTACGGGGTTTCCGGGCAGGCCGAAACAATAGGCCTTTTCCGATATGCCAAAGACCGTAGGTTTTCCCGGCTTTAAGGCGATATTCTCGAACAATAACTCGACATTGTTTTGCCTAAGAATTGTCGGTAAAATGTCGAATTCACCTACCGAAACACCGCCAGAGACGATGACAACGTGATTTTCTTCAGCAACTTTTTTGAACATATTGTCAATAGCCTGGTGGGTGTCTTTGGCAATACCGTAATTTCTTACAACCGCACCTATACTTTCAACCTGCGCGGCAAGCTGAAAGCTGTTGCTGTTTCTTATCTGGGATGGTCCAGGCTGGGATGCTGGCTCAATCAGCTCATTACCCGTTGCGAATATCCCCACCTTTGGCCTTTTCGCCACCATTGGCCGGGCGCTGCCCACACATGCGAGAACCGCAATGTGCTGTGGACGTAACAAGGTACCCTTGTGCAAGACAACATCACCAGCCTTGATGTCTTCACCTTTTGGGCAAATGTTGTCGGCGGTCTTTTCGCCGACAAAAGAAACAGTGTTCTTCGTCCGAGTTTCTGCATACTCTTTCATAATCACACAGTTGGCACCGACCGGCACCACACTACCAGTCATGATTTTAGCGCATTGATTCGCCCCGATTGTTCGCTTGGGGGACACACCTGCAGGAATTGTTTCTATTACGGTTAGTTCCTTGGCAAGGTCTTCTCTGCGACAAGCGTAGCCATCCATGGCTGCTTTATTGAAAGGAGGCATGTCAATGTCCGATTTGACATCCTCCGCCAATATCCGATTCACCGCATGAGCAATGTCAACACGTTCGGTGCCGGTGAAGCGAGCGGATTTTAGAACAATCCTCAGAGCTTTGTCAAACAGCAACATCGCTTCTGCTCATTTCGCCTTTGTCGAAACATCACAGAGACTTGGCACATCTAAAACCGCAGAGAAATGTACCGGCGCGCCAGACAGTACCCTTGCGATATTCCGTCCTCAAATGGGCGGGGGTGCCAAAACGCCAAGGTCCGCCTCGCAACACCCTGTGCTCTCCTTGGAGTGGCGGCCTCAGGTCGCCTTGTGAATAACGCTGATATACATTTTCTTCGTACGGGTCGGCGCACCACTCGTAGACGTTTCCGATCATTTGATAAAGTCCGTATGGACTGCGGGCGGCTGGGTGTGCCCAAACACTACTTATTTCCTCCGGTTTTCGCTCTCCTGCCGATAGCATGGGTCTTCCTGCCTCCCACTCATCGCCCCACGGATACAGCCTTCCGTCAACTCCTCTTGCACCCTTCTCCCATTCCAGTTCGCTGGGCAGCCGTAAGCCAGCCCATTTGCAGTATGCCGCTGCACCCTCCCAGGTAACCCATATGACCGGTAACTCTGCCTTTTCGGGGTCCACCTGATATGCGTGCCCTTCTTTTTGAATAGCAGCCGAGGCCTGCCGGAGATTAATCCAACTGGTTAGTTTTGCCGAATTTGGTCTTCGCTCCGTCAGAAACCGTGCATACTGGGCATTAGTCACACACGTAAGAGCCAGGTAATATGGCCGCAGATGCACAGAGAAGTTATCCTTACCGGCCAGGAAGTCTCCCTCTGGCACAAAGGCTAAAATTGACCCATCCTTATCGTTGCGAAATTGCCATGCTTGCACTGCAGTTGCGGGTGCAGACTCGGACGACGGGGCGGGCAGCTCAGCAGCCTCTGTCACTTTACGTCCAAGGGCTGTGAGGATTCTGCGGACAGACTCTTGTTTGGTAAAAACATAACCCAATAGAAGAGCATCGATGGCCTGCGGGTCACTCAGTGATTTGAGCCCATTCTCAGCAATCATTCTTACCTGTTCATCGTTGTGGGCAAGGGCCGACACCAAGAAAGGCACCGCTTGAGGACTCTTATCCGCCGCCAGTTTTCGACAGGCAGCTTGCGCCATCTTCGTATGTAACAACGGTATATTGCAGTTGAGTTGTCCAGCCCACTTAAGAATGTTGCTTGCTGTTGCCATCTTTTACGTCCTTTGGGGTTGCGCGGCCGTTGGCAGCAGAATTTATTCCTGAGAGTCTGTCTGCTACCCTGCGTAAGAACAGCGGGTCAACCGGTTTTTCGAGGTAGACATCAGGCTCAATCCCAAGGAAGTCGTAGA
Organism: Sedimentisphaerales bacterium; assembly: GCA_046760285.1. Classification (GTDB taxonomy): domain Bacteria; phylum Planctomycetota; class Phycisphaerae; order Sedimentisphaerales; family Anaerobacaceae; genus JBHIDV01. Next base: position 9,821 of record JBHIDV010000011.1, on the reverse strand, counting down.
TGTCCTGCGTAGAAAATGTAATGCCCAGTCGCTCCCCGACCCCAGTAAGCATGATGACAGGGATATCTTTAGTTTTAGGGTCGTTTTTTATATCCCGTAGCGTGTAAAATCCTGGCTGACGAGGCATGTACACATCAAGTATGATAAGGTCGGGAGGTTCCTGGCGAGCTTGCTCCAGCCCGGCCAGTCCGTCACCTGCGCCTATAACGGTGTACTTCTCTGGCTCGAGCGCAGCCTTCACGAACGCTATAGCACTCTGGTCATCATCTACCACAAGCACCTTCTTTGGTTGACTGCTCATGTCTTTTCCTCCTGGAATGGGACCCCAGCCGCGAAAAATGGCGGCTGGGAACCCAATGGCTTGGCTGGGTTCCCGCGGAGCGGGGTCCCTACCATATTAGGTTCCTGCTGGGACAGACCGTTGCGTTGTCGACGTTTTGTAGATGAGTCAGATAGTATGCTTTGAGCAGCCACTACATTTTCAACGTCAGAGAGGACGAGAAACTTCGTTAGTTTCGTCATTTTCTGGTAAAAAGTACCGGTGGATGTCTCTAATACACACTTACAGAATCGAGGAATCCATAAACACAGATGGTCACGGAGGAACTGCTCTTGTGTCTGAAGACATTGGCAGATTTGCTTGCCCATGTTGTTCTTATTATGCGATTGTTCCGGTAAGCTTGCCCATAGCTGAGCCTCGTAGGCAGTAAGCCGTTGCATCAGTTCAAGCTCGATTGCTATGTGGTCGGGTATGCTGTCCCAGTTACCTGTGAAGGAAAGTCCTGTCGTTTCGATAAAGTGTTTCACCCACACAGTAGAATCACCCCAGAACCGCCCCTCATTAGGGCTCCCAGCCGCCATTTTTTGCGGCTGGGGTCCCTTAGCATAGTGTACCGAAGCATAGAGGGAGACGTGGGGCCCTGGACCACTAAAGATACGTGTATATTGCTGGCGGAGGCGCTCCGTCAATGCTTCAAGCTCGCCAGCGAGCTCCTGTGTGACGTCGTATCCTAAGTAGTTGAGGGCCTGGGCCAATGATGGGGTCCTGAGCCGCTCAACAACATCGCGAGTCGGTGGCCCTCGGAATACAAGCGCCAAGAGACCATAGCAATTACTGCGGCTGATGGCCTGCTCACGCCACTGCTCTCTAACCGCTGGCCAACCTAAAGGGTTTTTCTGGCTTTGTCTTTTCACACCTTAGTCACCCGCACAACTGTATCCATCCATCGTTGTGCGCCTCCAATAGGATCACCAACGTTGGGAATTATCCAGTTCACGTGTACGCCCCTTCCGTCGCGCCATACCTTGGTACCTCGGTCTTTGGCATTCTTGCCCCACCACTTGTGGTGGCAGTCGATCTCACATTCGTGGCTAAAGAGTTCCTGGCATGACTTACCGGAGGCGTAACCGCCATACGCCCAGTGTCCCATGTGGTTTGAGATCGCTACAACTCCGGGAACAACACCTTCAGTCACATTGGCCTTGGTAGTGATCTCACCAATCGCCGAGATCACTTTTATCATATCTCCATCTTTGATGCCTCGTGCCATTGCCGTGGCCGGATGGATCCACGCTGGATTTTCGTGAAATATTTCTGTGAGCCACTTGCAGTTCTGACTGCGCGAGTGGGTCTGAACATTGACCTTGAAGGTGGTCAGGATCAAATCATCCGGCCCCATCTTTTCATGTTCGGGGATGGGCATCCATGAGGGCAATGCATCGAAGCTTTTATCAGCGAGCGCTTTCGAGCGGATCTCAAAGAGACCTGTTTTCCATCTGTGCTTGTCGGGTGGGAAACCCTTTCGCGCAACTCCGTCGCCACATCGCTGGGCGACGTACTGGGCGGCGGCGTGTTTGCTATCGAGTGAAGAATAGTCTGTGTCTTCAGGCTGCTTCTTGTAGTAAACCCCTGTGGCCTCGTCCAGGGTAGCTCCGGTCACATCCACCTCTTTGGTGTGGCTGAAATAGGCCGGCTTGGCACTCTTATCGTACCAGGCGCCGTGCTTCTTCATGTACTCAAATCCACCTGCTTCCTTCACACCTGGGGTGTTCTCACAGCCGTTCCTGACGAACTCCTCCGCCGAGTTGAATCCAAGGTCCAGACCGAGTCGCTTGGCAATGTCACAGACCACGTCGCAAAAGTTACGTGCCTCACCTAAAGGCTTGACCAGTGGTTGGCGTATATAATACTCAGGGACTTGACTCGGACAGACCATATCGTCAGCAGTCCAGCGCTCCAGATACGTTGCGTCAGGAAGCAGAAGGTCAGCGAGTTCCGCACTTTCCGAGATCGCTACATCAACAGCCACGATGAAAGGCATCTTCTGCTCGTCCTTCATAAGGTCGATATTAGCCTGTATCTCACCATTGACATAAATAGGGTTGTAACAATATATCATGTAGATTTCGGGACGTTCCGGGCCCTTGTTGATCATATGGAAAACTTGGTGCGAGGTGTGGTGTGTCGGATACGCATAGGCGCCTTCTTCGCCATCAAGGATATGCAGCTTCTTGGCCTTCGTCGTAGGTTTGGCAAAGGTAAACTTCCACTTTGCACCCACGGCCCGACAGCGGCCGCCGGGACAGTCGATATTGCCGGCGATTGCCTCGAGCATAAGTATCGCCCGCTCCGTTTGGACACCGTTGTAGTGCATGACGGCGCCACGATAGCTGATACATACGCTCGGCTTCGTTCGACCATAAGCAAGGGCGATAGTACGGATCTTCTCAGCCGGCACACCGCTAATCTGCTCGGCCCACTGCGGTGTGTACTGCGCCAGATGGCTCTTTAGTTCGTCACAAGTTACGTTTGTATAAGTCTCGATGAACTGCTTGTCACAAATGCCGTTCTGCAGAAGGACGTTGCACATAGCAAGGACAACCGCAAGGTCCGTGCCAGGCTTGATAGGAATCCACTCCGTAGACTTGGCTGCTGTGTTGGACAGACGCACATCGAAAGTGTACATGGGGACACCTTTTGCCATCGCGTCGATGCACCGCTGTGCTTCAGGCACATGATTGGTATGGCACTCTAAAACATTGCTTCCAAAGTTCAGGATAAACTTTGTATTCTCAAAATCCCAGTTGTCATAGTGGCTGCCCCAGGTAAGCTCGTGAGCCGTCCATTTGGCAGACTCGCAAATGCCTGTGTGGTTACCAACGGTCCCAGTGCCGTATGCGGCCAGAAAGTAGTCTTTGATGATTTTGCTATCGCTGCCCTTCATCCGGCCATAGTGGAACATGAATTTTTCGGGGTGTCCCTCGTCGAGAAGGGTTTTCAGACCTTTAACCTTATGCCCGGCTATCTCGCCTCCGTTGACGAGCAGGTCCAGGGCCTGCTCCCACGATATTTGCTGCCATTTTCCCTCTCCACGCTTACCCACACGTTTGTAAGGATGGAGGAGACGGTCTGGGTTGTAAAGTATATTGGTTCCAGCTTGGCCACGGGAGCAAAGCTTGCCATTGGTGCGAGGCAGCTTAGGATTGCCCTCGATTTTGACCAGGCGTCCATCTTCCACGTATCCAATAATCCCATCACGAGTCACGCATTGCCAGCAAGCCGAGGGGATGGCTTTTAGCTGTTTACCAGTTCGGACCGAAAAGTTCCTACCCCCTTCAGTCAGCTTGATACTGCCAGCAAGGGTAGCTCCCGCACCCAGCCCGGCAGCAGCGAGAGTTGAGCTGGCCGTGCCCAGCTTTAAGAAATCACGTCGTGTTATATTTGACATGGTTCTTTCCCTTTCATTAGGGACCCCAGCGGCGATGTATTGCCGCTGGGAACCCTTACCAATCGGCTGATTAACTTAACGGCAGAGCTTGTCCGCCCACCACAATTACATAACGCATGGCCAGAGTTCCCACCAAAACCAGAACGCAAGCACCCACTTGAACATTACGGGTCACCTGCCGCTGTACCAACACGAACAGTGGTAGGGCCAAACCAGCAATTATGTATACCACGATGAACAAAAAGCCATAGCCACCTGACAGAATGACATTGGCGATTTCTGCTTTTTCACCACTACTGACCGCCAGGGTCAGCACCTCAGTCAAAGCCAGTACCAAATCTATACCGACCACGACAGCGAGAACTTTGGAAAGTACACGAGTTTGGTCAGGCTCAGCCGAGCCCGAGAGAAGCAGCACCACCGCAAGCCCAGAGGCAATAGCGGAGACTAAAAAGAGCATCGGCAGCAGCGCCGAGTGCCATAGAACATAGCCGTGCATCTGGTACAAGAGCAGGCCAGAGTAAAACCCTACTGCCAAGGCAAAAACGAGGCCCAGATAGGCTAACGGCTTTGCTCTTTGGGCTTTGCCTATCACGTGCGAAAATGCGTAGAGCACAGAAATCACCAAGAAGATATTTATTATCCACACCCCCCAAGAAGCAACGCTGGAGGGATTGAAGTAAAAAAACAGGTTGAGAAACCGCAAAGGCTTACCCAGGTCCAAAAGAAGGCATAGCAGCCCCGGAATAAGCATGACAGGTGCGGCAATGGCAGCAGTTCTGGCGATTTTTTCGTACTTTTCGCTGCCGAAAATTTGCAAGCCCACCGCCGTCAGAAAAGCACCCGCCCCTAAACCACTCAGGAAAAAGTACAGAACAATTAGTGGACCCATTGCCTCATGGTGGTGGATATTGTAATAGATTACTTGTTCCATTTCAGATCTCCTTTCTAATGCGCCCCATCAGCCCTGTATCTGAGGCGATATAAAAAACGCGGGGCTCAGTTCCGAGTTTTGGTTTGAGTACCTGGACAGGTTCTCTGGCGACGAGCTTAGCGACCTCACTCGTTGGGTCATTCAGGTCACCGAAAATACGTGCTCTGCCCTGGCATGTGTTGACGCACGCGGGGACCAGGCCCTGGTCCACACGATGCACACAAAAAGTACACTTGTTAGCAATCTTCTCATCTGGGTGAAAGAAGCGTGCATTGTACGGACAGGCTGAAACACATAGCCTACAACCGATACATCGCTCTTCGCGGACCAGAACAATTCCATCGTCCCGCTGGTACGACGCCTTGGTCGGGCAGGCCTCTACGCACGTGGGGTACTCACAGTGGTTGCATAGACGCGGCAGGAAATGACGCTGAGTGTTCGGAAACTTGCCGCGTTCGGCCTGCTTGACCCAGGACCTCCATACCCCCAGAGGCACGCTAAACTCCGATTTGCAGGCTACCGAGCAGGCATGGCAGCCAATACACCTTCGCAAATCAATCACCATGGCATAGCGTTTTTGTTTAATAGTGGATTTGCTGCTGGCCAGGGCTTTCGCTGTGCCAGTGTAACCAGCCAACGCACCTAAAGCGCCGACTTTCAGCATTTTACGCCGTCCAAATGGGCCCCTGCGCGCTGTGCTATACTGTACAGCATTAGTTTTTTTATTTTTTTTCATATCGGTCTCCTTTATATGTTAAGAGTTGATTCTATTAGCTAACTTGTGTTAGCTTTCATGGTTTGACTCAGATGCCTTTGAAGGAGGCTTAGAAAACTGTTTTTAACACGAAATGCTGTGGCTATGGAGCCACAAATGCGGACCTTACCGCTAAAGAACGCTGTGTCTGCATCCATCTGACCTGAGAGGACCGCCCAAAGAACCTGTTCAGTAGCTTGAATATTGACATCGAAGGGCTGGCCGCTATAGGGTCGGACCCGCACGCCTTGCTTATTTAATTCGATTATGAACTCTCGTCCAGTATCTGAGGCACTAAGCACAACCACCACCCCTTTAAACCCAGCAATCTTCTTGATGAATTGGGGGTCATCATGCATTACCTCTAAAAGCTGATTCACCTCACGAATGATGTCATTAGTAGACCAAGCACGGCGACAATCCTTCGAAGAGACAACAGAGGACAGACGACAGAGGACAGATGGCAGAGGACAAACGACAGAAGACAGACGACAGAAGACAGACGACAGAAGACGGACTTCTGACTTCTGATTTCTGACTTCTGTTTTCTGATTTCTGTCTTCTGACTTCTGAGTTCTGTCTGGTGATTCATAAAGCCACCCAGCTTTGCCTAAGAGCCAACCATTGCAGAGTTCCACCGGCGTAATTGCTTTTAGCTCTTCTACGGCATCTCGACAATCTCTGCGATTATGCAACACATCCCGATAGATATTCACAATACGACCAGTATGATTCCACTGAGGCAGTATGCGTATTGTATCGATGCCTGCCTTTTCCAACCACGGCAGATACTCTACCAGGCAATAGATTGCGGCTGAGAGTGTCTGTGGTCCCTCAATACGAAACAGAGACCGGTCACCTGCCATTAATACCATTCCTTCGGGATAACACTGACAGGACTTTCCACATCCGTGGCCATTCTGTCCGAGTGAGCGTGCCGTCTGGCAAGTGCCGGACATCGCAATTGGTACGTATCCGTGGACTATAAGCTCCGTGGCCACTGTGCACCTCTTGGTAATGGAGGTGATTGATTGAAAGCTAAGTTCAGGAGATAATACTATCCTTTCAACCATATGTTTTGCCAGAATATTCACAGCGGCTGAGTTATATACGTTAAGAAACGTGCCGGTCACGCAAGGCCAGCGCCGGGCGAGGCCCAGAAACGCAGGGCTATTGATCTCTACACGCTGTAATCGTTGTGCCATCTCTTCAAAGGCACGATATTGCTTCTCATCTCTAACGAGGATTAACGAGGATGCGTACACCTTTTTGCCCGCCTGTGAAAGCTCATCGCAGAGCCTATTAAAAAAATCAGGTGTAAAGCATGAACGCTCTGGACAAGCAATCTCTCCGAGATACACATAATCCACGGGACTTTGGCACAGCTCACGATAGAAACTTTCAATTCTTTCCCTACCCCAATGTGACGGGGCAGGCCCAACAGATATTTTCATATTCTAACCTCTACCAAGTGCTCCAAGCGAGCCTGCCGTCCCCTCCAGGATAGAGTCCAGCGACATATTTTTAGGGCTCCCAGCCGACATCTTTTTCGGCTGGGGTCCCTTATGTTTCTGGGGGTCAAAGTTTTCTCGTTGACTGAGTGAATCGATCGCCTCGCGCCAGGCGCTTGTAACTAACTGAATGTATGCCAGCGACCTTTGCCTGCCTTCAATTTTCACTATGTCTACGCCGGCTGCTGCGAGTTTGCCCAAGACGGACAAAGCGTTGAGGCAACAAGGGTCCTGAAAAGCGTGCAGCCAGCGACCCACAGCAGGATTATAATACTTTCCTTTGCATGGCGTTGGATACGTATGCTTTTCCGTGGCGGCAAAGCTGTTGATGACGATGCCATTGAGCTTCAGACTTAGGCGACCTTCCTCAGTTTCTTTGAACTGCACAAATTCTGCTGGCGCACAGGCGCCGATACTGTGTGCGCTGGCTCCGGTGATGAAAGACGACAGACAACACCTACCGTCATAATTGGCACATAAAACACCGAAGACCATTACCTCCAGGAGCACATCCGTTTGCCTACGCAGAGCAGCTATTTGTTCAAGGCAAAGGACTCTGGGAAGTACAACACAGTTTATACCAAATTCTTTACGGTAGAAATGAATGGCAGCAGGATCGGCTACCCCAGCGACACAGCTAAGATGAATCTCCATATCTGGATATCTGTTTCGAGTATAGTCCAGCACCGCCCAGTCTGCCGCTATCACGGCATCGGCGCCAATGTCATGAGCGTAATCAACAGCTCGGAAACACTCTTTGAGTTGGGTATCGGTAGGATAAGTGTTCACGGTAACATGGACGCCCCTTCCGTGTTGGTGGGCATATTGTACTGCTTTTTGAGCTTGTTCGACAGAAAAATTCAGGCCGGGCAAATTTCGCAGATTTGTTGGTGACCTGAATCCCATATACACCAGATCGGCGCCGGCATCTACCGCCGCAATGAAGGATGGCAGGTTGCCTGCAGGGGCATTCAGTTGAATCTTTTTCTCACTATACATACGATTTTCTCATTATCGGTAGAGTAAATGAAAACGTGGTCCCACTGCCTTGCTCGCTTTCAACCCAGAACTTTGCCTCGTGCGCATGGAGAATCTGTTTGACGATCGCCAGCCCCAGTCCAGTCCCTTCCATACCCTCGGCCTTAACATTATCAGCACGGTAAAACTCCTCGAAGATGTGCGGGACTGCTTCTGCGGGAATCCCGACACCATTGTCTTGTATCTTAACCAGAACTTTATCGCCCGTATTCGACACGGCCAGTTCCACTCGTCCGCCTATTGGCGTGTATTTGACAGCGTTTGTCACGAGGTTATCGAAAAGCTCGTAGATTGCTTCTGCATTGCCGTAAACTGCTGGCAAGGCAGCAGGAAGTTTTTGCTCCAGAACCAGGCTCTTGTCCGTTACCTGTGGCTGTAATGCCTCGAACACTTGATTGATTATTTTCGGCAATTCGACTGCGGTCTTTGGGATTTCTTTCGCGGCCTTGATCCGGGAAAGGCTGAGCAAGTCTCTGATCAGATGTCCCAGATATTCGCTCTTACGTTGCGCTCGCTGGACCATGTCCAGGGCTTTTTCAGGGATCGGGCCAGTCAGGCCCAGAGTCACCAACTTGAGACAGCTGGTGATCGTACCAGCAGGTCCGCCCAAGTCATGTGCTACCCTCATAACATATTGTGATTTTATGCGGTCCTGCTCTTTGAGGTCTTCGTTTGCCGCCGACAGTTGCTCTTCCCTTTCGTGCAGTCTCTGGGATATAGAGGCCGCAAGCAAAGCACTAATACAAAGCGTGGTGATGATTGCCAGGACGGTGACCATCACAAACTTGAAGTTATCATATAGCTCAAAGGGCAAAAGCCCTCTGACATGGCGATGAGTTAAGAGGCCTACCAATTCTGCTATCGCCAAACCGGCAATACAAGACGATGCCAATAGGACCTGCAAGGCCACCTTCCACCATGGCAGCAGAATGGCCGCAATAATTGTATGGAACAAATAGTAGGAAATAAATGGATTTTCAATGCCTCCGCCAAAGTGCATAAGAATAGTAAGCGCCAAAATGTCCGTTCCTACCTGTATAAAAGAGAACTTCTCACCCCACTTACCCTCTGGTTGAGTTCTATAAGCCAGAATGAAAAACACCGTGTTATATAGAGCTATGCAGATACAGACAAATATCAGCGGAGCAACTTCAAACTGTAGCTGGAGCAGGAACCGACCGACAATTGTGAAAACAAGAACCCCGGAAGCTGCCAACCATCGGAGTCTAATAAACCATTGTATCCTTGTGGCTGGTTTCTCCGGTATTAGCGCTGGGCTTAGAAGTCTTAGAACTCCCACACCACTTTCCTTATTATATCAAGTTTAAGATGAACCTTCAGCTTTCTCAAGTCAGTTGGTGCTCTCGGCAGTTGCCTCTGGGTCGCCTCCATAGCAGACTACACCACCGGTAACTCGCAGAGTGGTTTTTCTACGTTAAGCTTCAAATATGCGGCGTGCACCTCCGTCTGTACTGTCGCGTCGCTGCTCAGCCAGGCCAAAACGGTTCCTGACTCAAATTCCTTGGGATTAACGCCATGAAATTTAAATATCCAGCTCAACAATAAGTGACTGAGTCCTTCCCCTGCGAGCAGTTTTGCATGCGCACTTGCCGGGACGTCACTTCGCAAATCGTAAATCCAACATTGGCCTCCAGGGGCCGTCACTCGCCAACACTCTCGGATTCCGTCGGCAGGCGAGCGCCAGTGATGCAAAGAGAGCGTGCTCACCACCAGATCAAATGCACCGTCAGGGAAAGGAAGATTTTGCACATCTCCTCGGACTAATTGGTGCGGGGCGGACGCCCCGTTATTTTGCTCCATCAGCTTTTTTGCAATCTTGAGCATCTTCTTGCTCA
>JBHIDV010000010.1:0-18989 GCA_046760285.1 Sedimentisphaerales bacterium | reverse complement strand
TAATCAACCTTTGCCTCGGGCTGTTCTGCGGGGTTCCCCAAACGCGAAAGAATGCGTTTGGGGGCCCCTGTGAAAAACAGAGGCAAAAATAGATGGTAGGTTATTTTGGATTGGAAGCCTTTCATCCTGTTGACTAAATTTTGATAATCAGGTACAATGATTATATAAGAGAGGCATATAGGTAAGAATAATGGCAGAGATGACCAGAGAAAAGCTGTTGAAAGAAATCAAGATTCGCCTGGCTGCGGCGCACAATGAGCGTTTGCGTGGCATTGTACTTTATGGCTCGGAAGTCCACGGGACAACTACGCCCGATAGCGATATTGATTTGCTGGTTCTGCTGGACGGACCTGTCCATTATGGGCGAGATTTAGAGATAAATCTTCAAGCCCTGCATCCTCTGTCTTTGCAGATTGACAGACGTATCAGCGCAAAGCCAGTTAGGGCCTGCGAATATGATAATGTAGATTGTCCCCTGTATCAAGATGTACATCGTGAAGGAATCACGATATGAAAGAATTTGTCGCCACGGAATGGCAGCGTGCTCTTCGCACATTGGTTTCAGCAAGACAACTTTTAAGCACCGGTCCTGACTCTGCCGCATCACGTGCCTATTATGCTGCTTTTCATGCGCTTACAGCGTTATTCGCTCTTCGTGGTCAGACTTTCTCGAAGCATACCGCTATACGCACAGCTCTGCATCGTGAGCTTATCCGGTCCGGACAATGGGCTGTAAGCTGGGTCGGGCATATGATTTTCTTATGGATATGCGTGAGACAGGGGATTATGGTGGAGTGCTTCAAGTTTCACAAGATGATGCGAGGATGTCGCTTGAAAAAGCAGAGGCAATTATCGAAGCAGTAAAGCACAGTTGTCCTGAACTGGGCGATTGATCCTTGCAACGGGTTTAGTATTTGCAGCGATGAGGGTGAAAAACACAGCGGCTTGTGTTTCATCTGAAAAAAATCGGGGTGATAGGATTCGAACCTACGACCTCCTGCTCCCAAAGCAGGCGCTCTCGCCAAGCTGAGCTACACCCCGAATCGCGAATTGCAAATGGCTAATCGCGATAAGCGATTTGAGAGTTATCCTATAGAAAGTATGTCAACATTGCAATAAAATTATGCTGAGCACTGGCGTGCTTTTTATTATAAAAAAAAGTTGCATTTATATCATAGCTAAGGTAAAATGGTAATATCAGAGCAAAATGAGAACCTAATAAGTTATAGATGCTTGGGTCCGCCTGTGGCGGATTAGCGTATAGGAGATAAGTGATTATGGCTGGTATGTTCTATTCATTGAAAGAAGCAGCCGAGAAACTCAATAAGACAGAGAAAGAAGTAAAACAGTTAGCCAAGCAGGGCAAGTTGCGTGAGTTTCGTGACGGCTCAAATTTGCTGTTTAAGATGGACGAAGTCGAAGCATTGATGGCTGATACCAGTATCACGCCATCAGAAGAAGTGTCGGTTCCACTGGAAGAGCCCGCACAGCCGGTAGGCGCAGTAGAGTCCGAGGGACCCCAGCCGCAAAAAACGGCGGCTGAGAGCCCCGAACAGGCACCTGAACCGGAGCCGGCAAAAGCGCCAGAACCACCCACAGAACCTGAACTCACCGAGGGTACAGCAGAGCAAGAAGAGATTTCGTTGGCGTCAGAAGCTGGCCCGCCCGTGGCAGAAGCGGCAGAGAGCGAGTTATCCAGTGCCGACACCGCTTTAGCCGGCGAAGGCATTAGCGTCCTCGGGGAAACAGACCGCGATTACCAAGTAACCGATGATACGATGGCCGAGACAACAGCGGTGCCGGGGGCCACTGGAACAGCCGGAACCACCGGCACAACAGGTGAAGTTTCGCTGGAAGAGATTGAAGGAGATGTAAATTTGGATACGTTCGGCAGCGGCTCAGGCCTGTTAGACCTCTCGTTGCAGGCCGATGACACTTCGTTAGGCGGTATTCTTGATGAAATTTACACTACCGAGGGGGGCGAAGAAGGGGCAGAGCCAGCTGAGCCCGGCTCAGCAGTGGAAGTGGCTGCCGAGGTAGAGCAAATACTTCCGGAGGAAGAGTTGACCAGACCACAGCCAGCTATGGGGGCACCAGCAATAGCGCAACCGTATGTGGAGGTGCCGCCGGATGCGTTGAGTAACTCACTGGGGATTATGCTGTTTTTGCCCTTGTTGGCTCTTATTTACGCGGCCATAGTGACAGTGGCAGGGCTCAAAGGCGTAACGCCGGCGATTCTGGCCAAAATACAAACGCCCTACGTAGCCTTGTACATTGTGGCTGGATTTTTGGTAGCGGCAGGTTTAACGTTCGGTATCAGCCTTATATTCAGCGGCGGCGTAAGCGGAGCTGGCAAAAGGCAAAAGAAACCTAAAAAGGCAAAAAAAGCGAAGAAAACCTCACCTGAGGCCCCGGAAAATGCGGGTGTCTAACTCTCGGCAAGGTAATCTCTTCTAAGCGTTTTCTGAATGCGTAAGGGAGATTTTAACAAAAATTAAGGCATGGTTCAATCCTGGGTGGCTTACCTTGCGCGCAGCTTGGGGATGGCAAAGCCCCAAAAACAGCGTAACCATCCCGAATTTTTTACTGCATGCAGTAAAAAATACGGATTTGAGGCTGCCACACGCTATGGAGCTACAAATCAATGTTACCCAGAATCTGTGCTGCTTGAACCATGCCAAAATTAATTGTCAAATCTTGTAACTGCCAGGGCATTGTTATAAAAACCAGTCCGCAGTGGTCATTCGTTTATGTCCACAAAATTGTAATTTATTGCAATTAATCTACAATCTTGTTATTATACCCTGTATTTCTGACCAAGAGAAGGTTATGAAAGTAAAATTCACAAAAGAAGTACAGCTTTTGAGCGATATATCAAAGGCCTTTGCTGAGTCGCTTGATCTTCAAGAGACGTTAAAGTCTATACTTAAATCACTTGATACTCACCTGAAACTGCAACGAGGGACTATTACTCTGTTAGAGCCAGAGACGGAGATGATAAATATCAAGGTGGCTCATGGCCTTAGCGAAAGGTCCAAGAGATTGGGTAGCTACAAGGTCGGTGAAGGCATAACCGGGATGGTGGTGCAGAGTGGTTCTGAAATCGTGGTGCCGGACATTTCTAAGGACCCGCGTTTTTTGCACAGAACCAGGTCGAGAAGGCAAGCAAAGGACAAAAGAACCGCCTTTTTCTGTGTCCCCATCAAGCTGGAAGGTAAAACCATTGGGACACTGAGCGTCGATAAGAAAGCCCGCAGCAAAAATGATTTCCAGGACAACGTTAGATTGCTCAACATCATCGCGACCATGGTAGCCCAGGCAGTGAAGTTAAATAAACTCGTGGAATCCGACCGTAAACAATTGCGAGACGAGAACGTGCGTCTGCGTCAGGAGTTAAAGGACCGATTCAACATACACAATATAGTCGGCAGTAGTAATGCTATGCAGGAGGTCTACCGGCTTATCGAGCAGGTTGCCGACAGCAATGCCACTGTTCTTATCCGGGGTGAAAGCGGGACAGGCAAAGACCTCGTTGCTCACGCGATTCATTATAACAGCCCACGAGCAAATAAACTTTTTGTGAAAGTAAACTGTACCGCTCTGCCGGAGACGCTGCTGGAAAGTGAATTATTCGGCCATGAGAAGGGTGCCTTTACCGGTGCCACCGATAGAAAACTGGGCAGGTTCGAAAAAGCACATGGGGGAACTATATTTCTGGATGAAATCGGAGATTTCCCACCGAATCTGCAAGTTAAGCTGCTGCAGGTCATTCAGTTCAAAGAATTCGAGCGGGTGGGCGGCCTCGAAACAATAAAAACAAATGTCAGATTAATAGTTGCTACAAACAAAAATCTCGAAGAACAAATAGAAAAGGGATTTTTTCGTGAAGACCTCTACTATCGCATAAACGTATTTCCTATTTATCTGCCGCCGTTGCGAGAACGTAAGGACGATATAATGCTTCTGGCGGACTATTTCCTGGAGAAGTTTGCTGCTGAAAATAACAAACGAATCTGGCGAATTTCTACGCCGGCGATTGAAATGCTCACCAGATACCATTGGCCGGGCAATGTAAGAGAGCTTGAAAATTGCCTGGAAAGAGCCGTCTTGTTATGTGACGGCGATGTAATCCGTTCGGAGCATCTGCCGCCCTCGCTTCAAATGATAAAAAAGACTACAGGGCCGGCCAAGAGGACATTGACCGAGATAGTTGAAAATACCGAGAGGGAGCTTATCGTTGATGCCCTGAAGAAGTGCGGCGGTCAACAGCGAAAAGCAGCCAAAGAACTTGGAATAACCGACCGCATTCTCGGCTACAAACTCAAAAAGTATAATATCCACCCCAAATATATCTAATTCAGTAACATAAGATTAGTTTATATTATATATTAATGTAATCTGAACATTAAAATCATAAAATCCAAGTATACTATATCTTAACGCCGTGTATAAGTTTTTTAAATCAGGCTTCAGGATGTCATTCCGAGGGGAGTACCCCCTGCGTCTTCTTGTCGAAGACAAGAGCGGGGGTACGGAGCCGAGGAATCTATTTAAAAAAACAGATTTCTCCACTCCGTTCACTGCCTTTGGCGGATTCACCCTTCGGCTGTGCTCAGGGCAAGCTTTTGTTCGGTCGAAATGACTAATTGCAAGGAAAATTTTGTATAAAACCAAAAACCTGTACACCGCGTTATATCTTATGAAATTATCAGGTGATATATTTAAAAGTTGAATTGTCGTTAGTAATTGTAACTAACAAAATACCAATTAATTACAACCGGCCTGCACAAACAGCAGGCCAAGCATGTAAAGGAGGTGTCGAATCATGTCACACGATTGGGGACCGTATTACATCGTTCCTTCTGAGGCTCTTAAGAGCTACTGTGGGAGTGTCCGGCTAAGAGAGAAGCTTGACGAGGAGCTACTAAAGAAGGACCTGCAGAGTCTTAGTCTGCCTCAACAGGTAGTAAGGATTTCTAATCCCTGGTACTATCGCAAGAAGAATACCGAAACATGGATAAGGATCGGGCAATCCGATGACAAGAGTGAGAACTTCCCAGTATCTTGGGATACTACAAAGCTTCAGAACGGGCAATATGAGGTGTTGGGACTCATGCACGTCATCGTCAAGAGCGGTGAGAAGGAAATCGCCATTGCTCGGCAGAACGTTGTTGAAGTAACAGTCGAGAACTAAGTGCTTCTCAGGCTTAGAATAGGCACAAAAAGATAAAAAAATTAGCCGCCAAAAGGAAACTGTTGTTTACCGCCTGTTGCTTGTTGCTTATCGCGATTTGCGATGTGCTATCTGTATTTTTGTGCCTTTTATGGCCAATAATAACTCTGAATGTTATCCGTTGGAGTTTGAAAGGGCTAAATTATGACACCAAAAGAATTTTTTGAATTTGCAAAAAAGAATAACGCTAAGATGGTTGACTTGAAATTTACCGACCTGTTGGGTACCTGGCAGCACTGCAGCTGCCCGGTTGAGAGCTGGGATGAAAAGATATTTGAAGAGGGTCTGGGCTTCGATGGCTCATCGATTCGCGGCTGGCAGGGCATCCATATATCGGATATGCTGGCTGTGCCTGACCCGGTCACCGCCGTGATTGACCCGTTCTTCAAAGAACCAACCGTTAGCGTTATAGCTAACATTGTTGACCCCATCACGAAGGAAGACTATACCCGCGACCCCCGGCATGTCGCCAGAAAGGGCGCAGCTTACCTGAAAGAAACCCGAATCGCTGATACCTGCTATATTGGACCTGAGCCGGAGTTCTTTATCTTTGACGAGGTGCGCTACGAGCAAAATCAGCACAGGGGGATGTATCAGATTGATTCGATTGAGGGAGCCTGGAACACCGCTCGTTTTGAAGAGCCGAACCTTGGGTATAAGCCCAGCTTCAAAGGCGGCTACTTCCCAGTCAGTCCCACGGATACTTACCATGACCTGCGAGGCGAGATGGTGATGGAAATGCGGAAGGTTGGTATCAGGGTCGAAGTACACCACCATGAAGTTGCCACAGCCGGCCAGAGTGAAATTGATATGAAGTTCGATGAGTTAGTCAAAATGGCTGATAACTTTATGTGGTATAAATATATCGCCCGGAACGTGGCCAAACGTAATGGCAAGACGGTAACATTTATGCCCAAGCCGGTCTTTGAAGACAATGGCAGTGGGATGCACACACACTTTTCATTGTGGAAGGATGGAAAGCCTTTATTTGCAGGTAACGGATATGCCGGACTCAGCGACATCGGCTTATACTCGATTGGCGGTATGCTCAAGCACACACCTGCGATACTGGCTTTTGCCGCCCCGACAACAAACTCCTACCGTCGTCTGGTGCCGGGCTTTGAGGCCCCCGTGAACCTGGTGATGTCCAAGCGCAACCGCTCGGCGGGCATACGGATTCCTATGTATTCAGATAGCCCCAA
This sequence comes from Sedimentisphaerales bacterium, assembly GCA_046760285.1. Taxonomy (GTDB): domain Bacteria; phylum Planctomycetota; class Phycisphaerae; order Sedimentisphaerales; family Anaerobacaceae; genus JBHIDV01. Next base: position 12,554 of record JBHIDV010000010.1, on the reverse strand, counting down.
GGCAAAACGGCTGGAGTTCCGCTCTCCGGACCCCAGTTGCAACGGCTACTTGGCGTGGACGGCAATGCTTATGGCGGCGATAGATGGCATCCAAAACAAAATAGACCCGGGCGAGCCTTTGGATAGAGATATTTACGAGATGACACCGGAAGAGTTGGACAAATATCCCAAAACGCCGGGTTCACTGGCTGAAGCAATTGACGCCCTGGAAAAAGACCATAAGTTTTTGACGGTAGATAACGTCTTCACCGACGATTTGATTGAGACATGGATTAAATGGAAGCGAGAAAATGAGCTTAATGAACTTGCCCTTCGGCCGCATCCTTATGAATTCCATCTGTATTATGACAGTTAGGTAGGCTGCGCTGTGCCCACCATTTCTTTTTTGGTATGCGGTGCACACCCTACATAAACTCTGTGTAAAACACAGCCCCCAGTTTCGCTGGAGGGTTACTACCCTTAAATTATTAGGAATGCTACTAACATTATGGTTTTTGCTTATACTTTCTATTAGCAGATTCCGAGTAATCAAGCCAGGAGCATGGCGTATAATAATTATATAGCGCGCTTTCAATAAAAATAGCGTATCAGGTGCGTTTTATTTGTCGGTAATCCCATTGACACACATATAGCTAAATTGAAGGCCTTAGATGGGCGCACACTTAACAGAGCAAGGTTTGTACGAAGCTCGGCGGGAGCATGATTGCTGTGGGATTGGTGCGGTGGTAAGAATTTGCGGCCGGCGTGACCATTCCATCATCGAATATGCAAAGCAGATACTTCTAAACTTGCATCACCGCGGAGCAGCGGGTGCTGATGAAATTACGGGCGATGGTGCCGGAATCCTGTTTCAAATCCCGCACGAGTTCTTGTCTATCGAATGTGAAAAGTTGGGTTTTTCGCTGCCGAAAGCTCTGCGATATGGTGTTGGCATTGTTTTCGGCTCAAAAGATGCTCAGCGCCGGCAGCAGTGTGATAAGATACTGGAATCTGCGATTGCCCACTACGGCATGAAGGTGCTTGGCTGGCGAGAGGTACCGACCTCTAATGACTGCCTTGGACAGATAGCTCTGGCGGCGGAGCCTTCTATTAAGCAAATCTTCGTGGATGGAGCAGGTTTCGAGAAAGAGCATCTGGAGCGGCGATTGTACCTGGCACGCAAGCGAGCGGAGCGACTGGTCCGGCAGAAACTCGGGCGTGCTGGCCAAGATTTCTATGTAACATCGCTTTCGTGCAGGACCATCTGCTATAAAGGAATGTTCATGGCCTGGCAGCTTTTCTCGTATTATCCAGACCTGGCGGATGAGCATATTAAATCGGCACTGGCAATTGTCCATCAGCGATACAGCACCAACACTCTTCCAAACTGGCAGCTTGCTCAACCGTTTCGCTACATTGCCCATAACGGCGAGATAAATACGCTTAGCGGCAATCGCAATCACATGCATGCCCGCGAAAGGAAAATGGCAAGTCCACTATTTGGTGACGATATTAAGCAGTTACTGCCGATTCTGAGGCCTGAGATGAGCGACTCGGCATGTTTTGACAGTACGCTGGAGCTTCTCGTTCAGGCCGGCCGAAGTATGCCACATGCGATGATGATGATGATACCCGAGGCGTTTGGCTCGAAATATCACATCAGCACGGACAAACGTGCGTTTTACGAATATCATGCCTCCATAATGGAGCCGTGGGACGGCCCTGCTGCAATGGTATTTACCGACGGTCGGCTCATCGCAGGTACGCTGGACCGTAATGGACTGCGACCCTGTCGGTACCTGGTTACAACTGATGGTCTGGCCATTGTTGCCAGTGAGGCGGGAGTGGTCCAGTTTCCGCCGGAAAAAATACGCCAAAAAGGACGTCTGCGGCCAGGCCGAATGTTTCTTGTCGATACGAGCGAGGGGCGAATAATTACCGACAATGAGATAAAAAGTAGAATAGCCAGACAAAAGCCTTATCGCAGATGGCTCGAAGAAAACAAAATCGAGCTTCGTGGTCTGTTTGACACGCCCAAGCTGGTCAAAAGCGACCCTCAGACGATAGCCCAAAGGATGCGGTTGTTCGGCTATACCAGCGAAGAGCTCACGATGATTTTGAAGCCCATGGCGGTCAATGGCCAGGAACCAATAGGTTCGATGGGTGATGATACGCCACTGGCGGTGTTGTCTGATAAGCCGAAGCTATTATTCGATTACTTCAAACAGCTATTTGCACAGGTGACCAATCCTCCTATCGACCCGCTTCGCGAAGGATTGGTGATGAGTTTGATGACATTCACGGGCAAAAAGCGCAATATTCTTGATGAGACGCCGGAGCATTGCAGACAGCTCAAGCTGCCACACCCGATTCTAACTAATGAGGACATCGACCGATTACGTACGGTCAGCCGGGAAGACTTTAAGGTCGCTACCATTTCAGCAGTTTTCGAGTACGATTGCCACCACAGGCGTGATGCCGCTAACAGCCTTCGTTGTGCGCTGGATTCATTGGTCGATATTGCGGAAAAGGCGGTCAGGGACGGTGCATCACTACTTATCATCAGTGACCGTGATGCTTGCCGGACAAAAGTGCCGATTCCATCGCTGTTGGCAACGGCAGCAGTTCATTATGGTCTGCTTAATCGTGGGCTGCGGGGAGAAGCCGGCCTGATTGTCGAAAGCGGCGAGCCGAGAGAGGTTATGCATTTTTGTCTTTTGTGTGGTTATGGCGCTAATGCGATTAATCCATATTTGGCATTTGAGTCGCTCGACGAATTGCACAGGCAGGGTGAGTTTCCTGCTAAAATGGAATCGTCGCAAATAGCGGACAACTATATCGCCGCGATTAAAAAAGGCATTTTGAAAACGATGAGCAAGATGGGCATCTCCACCATTCGCAGCTACACATCTGCCCAGTTGTTCGAAGCGGTAGGATTGAACCGCGAGTTCGTGGATAAATACTTTACAGGTACCAGCTCCCGGATTGATGGAATCGGGCTTAACGAGGTGGCACAAGAGGCTGTTTTCCGCCATAAATCGGCGCTGGCCCCCCCGTTCTTGCTTTCGCAAGAAAGCACGGGGGGGGCAAGCTTGCCCCCGCGTAGGCGGGGGCCGCGTCGGCCAGCTGCTCTGCAGTTGCCTTTTGGCGGCGAATATCATTTCAGGCACACCGGCCAGCGACATCTGTGGAACTGCACTACGGTATCTCGGCTGCGGCATGCTGTGATGAATAACGACCCTCAGGCGTACGCTGATTACGCCAGGGCGGTAAATGACCAGTCGCGAGAACTGTGCACGCTGCGTGGACTATTTGAGTTTGTCCGGGGTGAGCCTGTCGATATTGAACAAGTGGAACCTGCCAGCCAGATTGTCAAGAGGTTTTGCACTGGCGCGATGAGCCATGGCTCAATTAGCAAAGAGGCGCACGAGTGTCTGGCGATTGCGATGAACCGACTGGGTGCAATGAGTAACACCGGTGAAGGCGGGGAGGACCCATCACGTTACCAGCTGCAGCCAAACGGCGATTCAAAAAATTGTGCCATCAAGCAGGTTGCCAGCGGCAGATTCGGTGTCACACTCCATTATCTGGCACATGCTAAAGAATTGCAGATTAAAATGGCGCAGGGTGCCAAGCCGGGCGAAGGCGGCCAATTGCCGGGGCATAAAGTAACGGATGAGATTGCAAAGCTTAGGCACTCGACGCCGGGCGTAACGCTTATATCGCCGCCGCCTCATCATGACATATATTCGATTGAGGATTTGGCACAGCTCATATACGACCTCAAATGCAGCAATCCGCAGGTGAAAGTATCGGTGAAGCTCGTGGCGGAGATTGGGGTCGGCACGATTGCTGCCGGCGTGGCTAAAGGTAATGCCGATGAGGTTCTTATCAGCGGCCATGACGGGGGGACCGGCGCAAGTCCGCTTTCCTCAATCAAACATGCCGGCTGTCCATGGGAGCTGGGTTTGGCTGAGACACAACAGGTGCTTCTAATGAATGGGTTGCGCGACCGAATCAGGGTACAGGTTGACGGCCAGTTGAAGACCGGCAGAGATGTGGTCGTGGCGGCAATGCTGGGGGCTGAGCAGTTCGGCTTCGGCACCGCTGCTCTGGTGGCGATGGGCTGTACACTCTTACGTAAGTGTCACGAGGGGGCTTGCCCTTTTGGAATTGGAACTCAAGACCCCCAGCTTAGAAAACGATTCGCAGGCAAGCCCGAATATGTCCAGCGATATATGTACTTTGTGGCTGAAGAGGTCCGCCAGATTATGGCTGAACTGGGCTTTAAAAAATTCGAGGATATGGTCGGCAAAGTTAACCGATTAGCTATTCGCAAAGCAATTGACCACTACAAGGCCAAGGGCCTGAACTTCTCTGCCATTTTCTACCAGCCAGACGCTTCAGATGGAAGACCAACACGACTAACTAACACTCAATCCATCAAGATTAAGGACAATCTCGATTGGCAAATTTTGCAAAAAGCCAGCAGCGCTATCGAAAAGAAAGAAAAGACCATAATCGAAATGGCAATTGCCAACGTTAATCGAACTGTAGGTGCGATTCTCAGTAACCATATAGTTAAAAAATTCGGCCCAGAGGGTTTGCCTGAGGGGACATTAGAGATTATTTTTCGCGGTTCAGCAGGGCAAAGCTTCGGCGCTTTTTTAGCGCCGGGCGTAACGCTAAGGCTTATAGGCGAAAGCAATGATTACCTGGGCAAAGGTCTATCGGGCGGCCGAATTATTGTACAGACACCTGAGAATTCACCGTTTGTGGCCCATGAAAATATCATCGTGGGCAATACCCTGCTTTATGGCGCGACGTCCGGCGAGGTCTTCATTAACGGAATGGCGGGTGAGCGATTCTGTGTACGCAATAGCGGCGCAACAGCCGTGGTCGAGGGCCTTGGCGACCACGGCTGCGAATATATGACCGGCGGAATGGTCGTAGTGCTTGGTCAGACAGGCTGTAACTTTGCCGCCGGCATGAGCGGTGGAATAGCTTATGTTCTTGATGAGATGCAGTTATTCGACACGCTTTGTAATCTCGATATGGTAGAGCTTCAAAGTGTTTGGCAAAAAGAGGATAAAGACATCCTGAGGGATTTGATCGAGCGTCATCTCAGGGAAACTTTTAGTCAGCGTGCAAGATATATTTTAGATGCCTGGCCGGATATGGTGGGCAAGTTCGTAAAAGTAATCCCGATAGATTATCGCAAGGCCTTGGAGAAGATGCGTGCAGCCGAGCAGCGAGATACAGAAACAACACCCGCCACTGAAGAGGTATTTCGTTAAATGGCGAATCGCTAATCGCAAATGGCGAATCGATATGCGATACGCGACAAGCGACAAGCGATAAGCAAAATTATGGGTGAAGTAAAAGGTTTCTTAAAATATAAGCGTCAAGAGCCGGCACATCGGCCTATCGAGCAGCGTATCCACGATTTTCGCGAGCTGGAGCTGCCGCTTACACCTGACGAAATCCGCCGGCAGGCAGCAAGGTGCATGAATTGCGGCTTGCCGTTCTGTCATGGCCTCGGCTGTCCACTTAGAAACTGCATACCTGACATTAATGAACTGGTTTATAAAGACCGCTGGCAATATGCTTGTACAGCTCTTCATTCGACTAATAACTTCCCGGAGATTACAAGCCGTCTTTGCCCTGCTCCGTGCGAGGCCGCATGTACTCTATCGATCAATGATGAGCCGGTGCTGATCAGGCACATTGAGCAGGCGATTGTTGAGCGCGGGTTTCAACAAGGCTGGATTGAGCCTGAACCACCTGAGCGAAGAAGCGGTAAACGCGTGGCGATAATAGGCTCCGGTCCTGCAGGGTTGGCAGCCGCACAACAGTTAGTACGGGCAGGCCACGATGTGACCGTCTTCGAGAAAGACCAGCGGCCCGGCGGTATGTTGCGCTACGGGATTCCTGATTTTAAGCTGGGAAAATGGATTATTGACCGCCGACTCGACCAACTAATTGCCGAGGGCGTACAGTTTCAGACGTCCGTGAATGTGGGTGAGGATATTTCTCCAGCGTATCTATGCAAGATGTTTGACTGTGTCCTGCTGGCAATGGGGGCCAGACATCCCCGGCCTCTCAAGGTTCCGGGTGCGGATTTGCAAAATGTTATATATGCAATGGATTACCTAACCGCCCAAAACAGACACGGACAAACACCGACGAAAACACGGACGAACACCGACGTCAGTGAGAGTCAGTGTTCATCCGTCAGTGAGAGTCAGTTCTCAGCTGAAGGCCGAGTGGTGGTGGTAATAGGCGGCGGCGATACCGGCAGCGACTGTGTCGGAACTGCTCGTCGGCAAGGTGCTGAAAAGATTTTCCAGTTGGAGATTTTGCCCAAGCCCCCACAGACTCGGCCGCCAGATACACCTTGGCCTATGTGGCCGAGAATCATGCGAACCTCTTCTTCCCATGAGGAGGGTTGTGAGCGGCTGTGGGGTGTAATGACCAAACACCTGCGCGGAGATGGCAGAGTCCAGGAGCTTTACGGCTGCCAGGTGGAATGGATAAAAAACGCCGATGGCTGGAAACTCAAGGAGCTGCCGGACACCGATTTTGTTATAAGTTGCGACCTGGTAATTCTGGCGATGGGATTTGCCCACGTTGAACACGAAGGGCTGGTGGAAAACTTGGGTTTGCAACTGGACGAGAAAGGAAATGTTGCAGTTGACAATTTTCAGGCCGTTCCCCGGACAGAGGGCACGAGGGTTTTTGCTGCCGGCGACACAATTACAGGGGCCTCTCTGGTCGTTCATGCCATCAACACCGGCCGACAGGCCGCAGCCGCCATCGACCAGTGGCTCAGGAAGGGCCCCAATAACAATTGACAATAAAACACATCTACTGTACAAGACATCTGTACCCCCGTTGCTGTCTTGCAAGCCCCAGCGTCTCTCGACGCTAGTCGGGGCTGCGGGCGCCAGCAAGACGCGGGGGCATTCTAAAATAAGCAAAAAAGGGGATTTTAGAGTGCCCAGGCGCAAGGATATTCATAAGATATTGATTATAGGTTCCGGCCCTATTGTTATCGGCCAGGCCTGTGAATTCGATTATTCCGGCGCACAGGCCTGCAAAGTGCTAAAAAAAGAAGGCTACAAGGTGGTGCTGGTAAACAGCAATCCTGCCACCATAATGACCGACCCCGAGTTAGCTGACAGAACTTATATTGAGCCGATACGGGCCGAAATTGTGGCCAAAATAATTCGTGCCGAGCGTCCTGATAGTCTGCTGCCCACGCTGGGCGGTCAAACTGCCCTTAACACCGCGGTGGAATTGGCCCAGGCAGGGGTGCTGAAAAAGTACAATGTGGGTTTATTGGGTGCTAATCTTCGCTCCATAAGATGCGCTGAGGAAAGAGACCGGTTCAAAAAAACTATGCAAGATAGCGGCCTGGAAGTGCCCAGAAGCGGCTATGCGCATTCGGCTGAAGAAGCGGCCAAAATTATCGAATACGTAGGCATCCCGGCCATTATCCGGCCTTCCTATACGTTAGGTGGTACGGGCGGAAACGTCGCCTATAATATGGCTGAGTTCGCCGAATGCGTAAAATGGGGGCTTAGTGCCTCTCCCGTAGGCCAGATTCTTATCGAAGAGTCTGTCATCGGCTGGAAAGAATTTGAGTTGGAGGTAATGCGAGACAAGAAAGACAATGTCGTTATCGTCTGCTCTATCGAGAACCTTGATGCTATGGGAATTCACACCGGTGACAGTATTACGATTGCCCCGGCTCAGACGCTCACGGACAAAGAGTATCAGATAATGCGTGATGCGGCGATTAAGATTATACGAGCTATCGGGGTAGAAACCGGCGGCTCAAACATACAGTTCGCAGTGCACCCTGATAATGGCAAGCTCTACGTCATCGAGATGAATCCCCGGGTCTCACGAAGCTCGGCACTGGCTTCTAAAGCTACCGGCTTTCCTATCGCCAAGATTGCCTCGCTGCTCGCAGTTGGATATACGCTTGATGAAATTCCTAACGATATTACCAAGAAAACGCCAGCTTGTTTTGAGCCGACCATCGACTACTGCGTGGTTAAATGGCCACGCTTCACCTTTGAGAAATTTCCGGCTGCCGAGCCGTTACTTTCCGTGCAAATGAAATCCGTCGGTGAAGCGATGGCTATCGGAAGAACGTTCAAAGAAGCGCTGCAAAAGGCTATAAGGTCGCTGGAAATTGACCGTTATTCTCTGGATGGCAAATACATCGACAATGTTACAGTGGCTCTGCTCAAAGAAAAACTGCGAACCAATTGCTGGGATAGGCTCTGGTATGTAGCTGAGGCAATACGAAAAAAACTATCAATAGATGAGATATATAATCTAACGAAGATTGACCCCTGGTTTCTCAATAACATAAAGGACATTGTACAGCTCGAAGAGAAAATAAAAAAGATAAGTGAACCCCACGTGGAACGTGGGGCTAAATATTTAGCCCGTGGTTTTACCACGGGTTTGTTAACAAAGGCCAAAGAATACGGCTTCAGTGATAAGTATCTGGCATCTTTGTTAAAAGTTAACGAGCTTCACTTGCGCAAGTGCAGGCAGCAGTTAGGCCTAAATGCGGTTTACAAAACTGTCGACACATGTGGTGCCGAATTTGAAGCGACTACGCCTTATCTATATTCGAGTTTTGAAACCGAATGCGAGGCAAATCCCAGCAGCAGAAAAAAGGTGGTTATTCTCGGTGGTGGGCCTAACCGCATCGGCCAGGGAATCGAGTTTGATTACTGCTGCGTTCACGCTGCCTTTGCGCTGCGAGAGATTGGTATCGAATCAATAATGGTAAACTGCAATCCCGAGACGGTCAGTACCGACTACGATACCTCGGACAGACTTTACTTTGAGCCGCTTACCTTTGAAGATTGTCTTTCTATAGTAGAAAAGGAAAATCCGGACGGCGTGATTGTGCAGTTCGGCGGCCAAACCCCCTTGAAATTAGCCGTCCCTCTGGAAAAGGCGGGCGTGAAGATAATCGGCACTTCGCCGGATAGTATTGACCACGCTGAGGACCGCAGACGATTTAACAGGCTGGTCAAGCGGCTTGCGCTCCGCCAGCCCGCCAGTGGTACAGCCACATCCGCTAAAGGCGGACTCGAAATAGCGAACAAACTGGGCTATCCGTTGTTGGTTCGTCCTTCGTTTGTGCTGGGCGGACGAGCGATGCAAATTGTTTACGACCAGCAGGAGTTAACCGATTGCATCGGCCAGGCCATCGAGGCCTCGGGCCAGCATCCTATCTTGATCGATAAGTTCCTCGACGATGCTACAGAGCTGGACGTCGATGCTATCAGTGATGGCAAAACTGTTGTCATCGGCGGGATAATGGAACATATCGAAGAGGCCGGCGTACACTCCGGTGATAGTGCCTGCTGTCTGCCGCCAGTTTCTTTAGATAAAAAAGTTCTGGCAGAGATCAAAAGGCAAACAAAGCTGATAGCATACGCACTGAAGGTCAAAGGCCTAATAAACATTCAGTTCGCAGTAAAGGACGGCCGGGTCTACATACTGGAGGTCAATCCGCGGGCCTCTCGAACCATCCCCTTTGTCAGTAAAGCTATTGGTGTGCCTCTGGCGAAGCTGGCCGCCAAAGTAATGGTAGGCATGACGCTTTCCGAACTGAAATTTACCAAAGAGGTACAGCGCAGCTACTTTGCAGTCAAAGAAGCGGTATTTCCGTTTCTGAAATTTCCGGGCATAGATACGCTGCTGGGGCCAGAGATGCTTTCCACCGGCGAGGTGATGGGCCTATCGGACGACTTCGGTATCGCCTATGCAAAATCACAAATAGCAGCAGGCAATTCTCTGCCGATTGAAGGAACCGTGCTCTTTAGCGTTAAAGACAGCGATAAAAAAAAGGCAGCCCAGCTTGCTCGCAAACTGGCAGAGCTGGGCTTTAAGATTATTGCCACAAAAGGTACGTGCATCGAGTTTATCCAAAACAACATCCCTTCGGCCTTTGCATTGAAAATGACCGAGGGTCGGCCCAACATCGTTGATTCCATAATAAATGGCGAAATCGACTTGATTATAAATACGACTATTGGCAAGCAGTCGATTAAGGACTCATTTTCCATCAGAAGAGAAGCCCTCGATAGAGGCACGCCTTATGTGACCACCATAAGAGGTGCGGAGGCGGTGACAAAGGCTATTGAAGCATTAAAACGTAGGAAAGTTACGGTTAAGCCTATTCAGGCATACTATCGATAAAATCGCGAATCGCAAAGGGCGAATCGCAAATCGAGAAACGATAAGCGATAAGCGCAAATGAAGGCTGTATTATTACTTGAAGATGGCACCATCTTTGAAGGCACCTCTTTTGGTGCCAAAGGCCAGCGGTGCGGAGAAGTGGTGTTCAATACCAGCATGACCGGTTATCAGGAGATAATGACCGACCCATCCTACCACGAGCAGATAATTACCATGACATATCCCTTGATTGGCAACGTGGGAACGAACAAAGCTGACACCGAATCTAAAAAAGTCTTTGCCCGTGGTTTTATCGTTAAGGAAAATTGCAACTACCCGAGCAACTTCAGGAGTAAGAAATCGCTGAGTGACTATCTAAAAGCCAATAACGTTGTTGGTCTTGAAGGCATCGACACTCGAGCGCTGGTAAAACATATCCGAATACAAGGGGCAATGAGGGGCATTATTTCTTCGCCTGCCCCGAGCGAAGTCGAGGGGACGGAGCTAAATCTGGCCAGCCTTAGAAAGAAACTGGCGGCCTATCCTGGGCTGGTGGGAAGGGACATAGTCAAAGATGTAACTTGCAAAAGGCCGTACTATTGGAACGAGGGCGTAATTGATATTGCCGGTTCAGGACCCCACGTAAGGGTTCCCGCAAGGCGGGGTTCTCTGCCCAAGAAATATAAAGTGGTAGCTTTTGATTTCGGCGTTAAGCAGAATATCCTAAGACTGCTCTGCTCGCATGGTTGTGAGGTCTATGTGGTGCCGGCCCAAACCAAGGCTTGCGAAGTCTTGGCTCGCAAACCTGATGGGGTATTCTTAAGCAATGGTCCGGGCGACCCGGCACCTGTAAGCTATGCTATCGAAACCATACGCCAGCTTTTGGGCAAGCTGCCCATCTTTGGGATTTGTCTGGGCCATCAGCTTCTGGCACTGGCGCTCGGTGCAAAGACCTATAAATTGAAATTCGGCCACCGCGGAGCAAATCATCCGGTAAAGAATTTGCAAACAGGCAAAGTCGAAATAACCAGCCAGAATCACGGCTTCTGCGTCGACATTGAGTCGCTGAAGACAGAAGACAGAAGACAGAGGACAGAGGACAGAGCCGCGACCGTGAGGGAGCGGGCCGAAATTTCTAACGGGATTGAACTGACGCACATGAATCTGAATGACCATACGCTGGAGGGTATCCGGGTATTTTTTACTGCAAGCAGTAAAAAATGCAAGGCTTTTTCGGTTCAGTACCACCCGGAGGCCTCGCCCGGCCCCCATGATTCTAACTACCTGTTCGAATCATTTATAAATCTAATGGAACAATATCAAGCCCAAAAACGGCGAAAAGCAAGACAATCAAGATGAAAAAGCCGCTCATCACTATCGGCGAATCAATTCATGCCTCGATTCCAAAGACCGGCCAGTTTATGAAGCAACTACGCGAACTTGGCGGCGATGCCTATTCGACGCCGAGCGAGCCACTCAATTTTATCAAAGGTCTAATTGAATCGCAGGCTGCAGCCGGTGCTGATTATATAGCAGTCAATGTTGATGCCTTCGGCGAAGACGACCCGCAAGTTGCTGCTGGCTTGATGCGCCAATATGTGAAACTGGTCCGCAAGTGGGCAAGCGGTGCGGGCGTCTGCATCGACAGCAGCAATGACGATGTTCTGATAGCCGGCTTGAAGGAATGGTACAATCCATCGGCCGACAGAGGACAGAAGACAGAGGACAGATTAGCCCTGCCACCTGTGGGCAGGGCGCCTCTGGTCAATTCGGTCAAGGTCTACACGATGGATAACATATTGCCACTAAAAAAGGATTTCGACTTTGCATTCATCGGCCTTTTGCTCAGCGAGGATAAACCTACAGGGCCTGGTGGCTCGTACTCGGTTGATGAGTTGTATTGTTTAGCACAGCAAATATTCGATGCCGCAGTTGGTAAATACGGCTTTAAGCCGCAAGAGTTGTTCTTTGATTCGACCGTATTTCCGCTGGTGATAGATATGCCCATGGAACCGAATGTGCCGGGCTACACCTATCGCACGTTCGAGACCATAAAGAGGATTAAAGACGATACCAAAATGAAGGCCGTGCATTGCGTACTTGGCCTGAGCAACTGTGTGCGTGATTTGCCGGGGCGAAAAATTGGCGTCTGTAGGGCGTACCTGGCAAAGGCAATGGAGTACGGCCTTGATGCAGCGATTGTTAACGTTGCGCACCACTATGGCCAGATTGAGCCGGCAGCCGAACTATTAGAATTAGTTGACGCCTACGCGAATATGGACGGCTCTGCTGAAAAGACCCAAAAAGCAATGGAGCTGATGGGCAAATTCTGCCGCCAGCTCAGAAAACCTGTATAATAA
>JBHIDV010000009.1:0-19141 GCA_046760285.1 Sedimentisphaerales bacterium | reverse complement strand
CATACGGAGGTTATCGAATTCTTCGCCGTTTCTGGTTACCAGCTTGTGAGTGTCGCCGTCCAGATAGGCTGATATGGCACTGATTTTCCCTTGCAGTTGTGCTCGGCTTTTCGCTCGTAGCAGGCCTTTTTGTTCTATCTTCCTGCTGCGTTTGCCCAGGTCGATACTGAGTACGCCGTCAAGCCCTGGCACAGCTCTTTGCACCGAATCTCGGCTGATACTGCCCAGCTCAATCTGCAACTGGTGCTCATCAAACAAAACTTGTCCATCTAAAGTAACGCTCATTCTAATCTCGTACCAAACTTACGTTGGGTGGCAGCCTCAAAGCCGAAGGCTTTGGGGATGGTGGGTTTGGCAGAAGCCATCTCCAAGCTGCGCTTGAGGCTGCCACCCTTTGTTAATCCCTGACCAACCTTATAGAAGCTCCGATTCTGGTGATGTCAGCGACCTTGTCAGAACCGACATCGATGCTGAGCCGACACCGCTGCCGGGCCTTCTCGAAAAGTCTCTGATAGTGCAGACTCTTGGTCCAAAAATTTTCATCCTCAGCTTTACTGGCTAACATCGCGTACACGCTGGAGATGACTGCAAAAACTGACGCTCTTTTTAAGACATCTGTATCCAGCACATCCTGCACATCAATGTCGCTGGCTGGATTACCTGGCTGGATGCCGAAGTATTCGGTCAATTGAAAAGCAACTTCACTGGCCTGAGGTCTGAAAGTGCTGATACGATAGGATATATCAGTAGCAGCAGGAGGCGCTACCGGCTGGTCGTCTGAATCTGCTCTGACTACTGATATGGTAAGCTGCGTTGCCGAATCCACCGAGACTATCTCGTATGCACCATCCAGTGTGCCATCCGCAGATTGCAGATATGCAACTGTCCCCGACGAGACCTGCGCAGTTACAAAATCCGCGTTGCTGGCCGTGAATGTTGTGCCGTTGAGCGTGCCGCCTGTTCCTGCTATCAAGACTTGGCCCGGCAGGTGCAATTCTCCGAACAGAATCGGCTCATATTTCAAGATATCAGCGTCGTTTGAAAAACTGACCATGTTTGTTATCTCCTTCAGATAGGGATGGGACCCCGCGTAAAACGCGGGGCTAAATACCCATCCCCAATCCTTAGCTGGTACTTAAGTCACGAATCAGCCCATGCGCCGCTTCGTTCTTCAGCTCCAGCGTATATTCACCAATCAGCTCGCCGCATTCATAATCACCGCTGCTGGCTAATGGCTTAAAGTGGAAACTCCGCCCTGCTAACGGCAGCACATTGATGCGGGACGAATCCAACAATAACGCTGCATCCTGCGGCATCCATCGAGTGGTAATAATTCGGCAGACGCCGAAGTCACTCTCGTAAATGCTAATCATATTGGTGAAAGTAGTATCGGTGGGGCCGTAGGTTCGGCTGTCGGCAGAGAAGGCATTTATCTTTCGCTTCTGGAATCCGCCCACCACAATCAGGTCCACGTTGCCGTTGCTGTTTTCCCAGGTCTTGCGGAGCACATAATTAATCTTGGCCTCGTCAAGGTCAGTACCTACTGGAAAGCCGGCATCTCCAGTATGGAAGACATTTGTCGACAGATGCTGGATAATGCCCTTCATCGAACGTCTCACCGAGCTGCTGCCTTCCGGACTACTGGTGGGCTGGCCGCCGTTAATCACGGTGTTTTCCAGATCGCGAAGCAACTCTCGCAGCCGTTCCTGCTTCTGATAATCCATCTCGTCAGCTAAACCCAATTGGCTGGCAGCCATATCGGTTCCGCTGATTTCCACCGCAGCGGTAAATATCTGGGTGTAGTTGCCGAGCCGAGTGCGATTGGTAAACCGCACACTGGGTTTATCTGCTCCCTCAAGAGCGGCATTTCCAAGGATGTTGATTACCTGGTTGTCAGCCAGAGCCTCGGCAGTGGTGCCCGCATAACCACGAGTTACGGTCAGCGTGTCACCACTGATGCCAGTAACCAGCATCAACTCCTCCGAGCCTTCCACCTGAATCTGGTCGCCGACACGAAATCTACTGCCGTTGTCAACGTCAAACTGGGTGTCGCTGCTGGGGTCGGTCCAGGTGCTGTCGTTGATAGCATCCTTGTTGGGTAGAAGCTCATCTTCCAGCCATTCGTGATGTGTACTGGTTGCTTCTCTCATGGGGTCGCCCAGGGCATCTAACAAAGGCGTTTCATAAGGCGAGATTATCCCGATTAAATCCGATACGTCCTCTGCCAATTCCGGCAGCGTTGTACCTGCTGAATAAGTCGCTTTACCTGTAAAAGCCATAATTTAACTCTCCTTTCCACGTTTAGCCCCCAAATTTATTTAGGGGTTCTCACAAGAAATTTCTTCGTAGTTTCAGATACTGCTGCAAATCTGTTCGATTGCCGGTCGTTGCTGCTTTTTTAGCTGCCCTTTCCAGAATTGTCTGGCTGTTTTGCAATCGGTCTTTAGCTGCTGCGGTCTTTTTAGTCGTCACCGTCGGACTTGAGCCGGCGAATAGATATTGCTTTTGTTTCTTTAACTGTTCAATCACACCGTCCAAATCCGCATCTTTGTCACCGGCCATCTTAGCTTTGGCAATCAATACCGCAGTTTCTAAATCCACAGTACCTGCAGCAGCCAATTTGCGCATCAGCTTCTGTTCCAGCCGAACATCATCTAACTGCTCAGACACCGCTTTCGCTTGTGCTTTTGCCTCGGCCAGTTGCTCGGCCAAAACCTCGACCTTTTTCTCGGCACTCTGTGCCCTCTTTCGATAGCGGATGGATTCAGCTACCGGAACAAGCTTCAGATTGTCACTTGATTGCTCTATGTCATCCGACATAATCTCTTGCGATTCTATCGCACTCATAAAAAACTCCTTGTTTTTAACCCCCAGCGGTGCTGGGGGCTAACTTAACCATTTAATGTTTCGTACCCCAATTCTCTGAGCACCTGCTCGGTGGGGACGCCTAATTCCTTTTTGATTTGTGCTTCTTTTAGCTTTTCCATCATGTTTTCAGGTAACGGACTGGGAAAGATAACCTCAAGTTGTCTATCTGCCTCGTGGGTTTTATAGACATTGGCCACATCGAGCATCTGCAGAACCATCCTGCAGATTTTCTTTAGCCCTTCGCTATAAGTGAATCTCTTGCGCTGGTTTTTGGAAAGCATTCCCATAAGCGTTAGTCTAAGGGCTGCTGCGCTGGTAAGGTTGCCGAGCTTATCTTTTAGAACCCCAGCCACCACCGGCGTGACACCACTTACCTTATCCATCGCTTCTCTGATTTCGGCAATGTGGATATCCTCGCTCGGGGTGGCGGCATCTCCTCCAAACTCCTCGATAGTGGCATCCGGATTGTCGGTGTACCACATCCTTCCCGGCGATATGGGTCTATCCTCGAAGCCTTCTATGCCTTTGCCCAGGTACATCTTAAACGACTGAAAGGTAATTCTGTTTGCTCGGTCGGACAGTCTCGTGTTAAGCTCATCCTGCAATGGTATCAACGGCTCGACGTCACTTAATCCTTCATAGTAATATGGCTGAGCGATATTCTGGATATGCACCACCGGCAAAAGTCCCCAGGGCGATTCGGCTTGGGCAACGAGCTTTTTATCTTCGTACCTCTGCCAGCCGACAGGCGAAATAATCTCCGTCACTGCGACCACCTGCCGACTATCGCCGCCTCGTGAGAATAATTTTGCCAGAAACAGACCTTTCTTATTCAGGGCGTTTCTCTTTTGATAGAAGTGCTGCACATAGAGCCTTATTTTTTTGTAGTCGTTCTCATCCAGGACAGGCAGTGCTCTTGGTGCCTCGATAAGTTCCAGCTCGATTGTTTGTGCTAATTGCAGCACATCTTCAAGTGAGAGGGTTTGGGAGGAGGAGGATATGCGCTGTAAAATCTCATGGCCAGGCCTGACCAGACAATCGACAAAACCGTAAACACTTCCGAGCACTGCCATATCCTGGAAAAATCCGATAGCGCCGTTAGCTCCAAAAACCGCCTTTAATATGGACTCAATTTCTGCACGCTTTTGGCTATCCGGCGACCGGCTGATAAAACTAATGGGCTTTCCAAACAAAAAATCCACCTCGGCGTTTATTCGCCAGGCGATATCGTTTTCGATTACCACTTCTTTTCGTTGCACTTCGCCGGCGCACCTGGCGCCGAAGATGCCCGCGCCAGCAGAGTGCAGAAGCCCGGTTATTCTGGCGGGCAATCCATATTCTTGAGCCTGCACGTAGTACCTGCCCGACTCGTTCACTTTCCTATCTAAAGCACTAATGCCGGCTATCTCGTACATCGGGTTTGTGTAATATTCCCATAGCTTGGCAAAATGTGTTTGAATATCTATGGAGTGCTCATCGATGAGCCACTCGATGTAATCTGCATCAAGCTGCGGGTCGTTAAAGATTCGCAGGTCAAAACTCATGCCTGTTCTCCTGTTTATCAAGCCCGCTAAACCTGTCCCCTTGGCCTGGCTCGGGGCAGGCCTGAGCCAGGCCGAAGGACTGCGGTGCTAAATGCGTTTTTCTGCGGGGCGGTTTAATCGCCCCTCCATAATTGGACGTATCTACAGATTTGATTGAAAAAAGTGGAATTTTGCGAGGCGGGTTTTGAGCTAAGCTCTTGCGGCAAAAGGAATAAAATTTTTTTTAGATTTTTGGATTTTTGTTTTTTACTATCAACACTTCTTGTCGAAATTGGCAGGCAGTTTAGCCCGCAAAGGCATAGGGCAGGTATCGACGACCGCCCCAACTTGAGGTACCAAATTGTGACCTCAAGTTCTCAAACTCGCCCTTCGAAAGCCGGAACATAAAATCACTGGGGAAGCGGTCAATATTGCGCTTAACCGCCTGAACCAGGGCTTTTGTTTCTACGCCGTAAAGCGCTGCCAAGTCGCTATCGAGCATAACCTTGCGATCACGGATTAGATAAATACACCGCCGGATTCTTTCGATGGGTATAATAAAAGCTGTTTCTTTTGCCATTTCTCGTTCCTGACATATCTTTTTGAAGGGCGTTTTGAAATGATATTATAAACATTTATGGACATCTGGCAACGCAGCCTACATATCGCGAGTCTGCAGCAGCTCGATAATCTCAGCCTTGGTGGGCAAAGCTTCAATCGAGCCGAATTTTGTACAGGCCAGGGCCCCCGCCGCCGATGCGAATTTGACCGCCTCCCTTACATCGTCCTTTACCGCACAATAGGCAGCTAACGCCCCGGCAAAGGCATCACCTCTGCCGGTCTGGTCGACAAGCTCCACCTCAAAAGCCGCAATGTGGTCGGCGCTAACTCTGTCCACAACCATACAGCCGCGCTTGCCCATGGTAATCACAGCAGTTCCAACACCACGGGCGACCAAATCAGAGCCAATGAGTTTGGCAGTGTGAATGTTAGCTGCTGTCAGTAATTGTTCGGTGATATCAGCGGCCTCGTAAAGATTTGGGATGAGGATATCGGCTGAAAAATACTCCATAGGCAGGTCGCTATCTTGCTGGCCGCGCTGCTCCATCGGCCTGGCCGGATTAAGAATAACCTTTGTACCATGCAACTTCGCACCGCGAAGGGCTGTTACAATGGCTGCCTGGGGCAATTGGCCGTGAATCAAGCAAACGTCAACCTCGGAAATAATCTGCTCAGCGGCCTCGATTTCCTGCGGCTGCAAGGCACTATTGGCACCGCTGTAGATACAACTGGCGTTCTCGCCTTCAGCATTAACCAGAGTCACAATGGTGCCGGTATTCTTGGCCTTGGCGGTATAGATAAAGTCGGTATTGATATCGAACTCTGCCAGAGATGCCTTGGCCATCTGGGCAAATGGGTCAGTTCCGACTTTGCTGATAAGATGTACCTCACAGCCGCACAAAGCGGCTTCAGCTGCCTGGTTAGGCCCTGGGCCGGTAGCTGTATAGGAAAGGGCTGAGCCGCTAACGTTTTGTCCTGGAGTGGGGATTTGGCTACACCTTATCGCCATATCGACATAAGTGCCGCCAATTACAACTACCTTAGGAACCGTCGCTGACATCTTTATCCTGGTCAACTATCAGCGCTTTTGATTGAAATTGGCACCGGTTTAGCCGTCGCCGTGCCAGCGACGGCTTGACAGCGGTCGTTCCGACCACTGCTAAACAATACACAATTTTTCATCATGGGTCCTTCTCCGCCCAGTATAATCGGCCAACGAGCAGATGCAAACCTATTTTTTAGAAAAACCCCGCGTTTTACACGGGCTTATCTACTGCACAATAGAGTTGTCGAAATCCCCACTGTGCCCGGCGTGTGTTTGATAATCTACAAATTTTTGAAAAAATTTAAAAAAAATTGTATAAAATCCTTGACAGTGTTTAGCCAATTGGTAAAATAAGGCTATGTTTGGTTATTATTCAACAAACATAGCGGAACAAACTCGACCCAAGGATGCCAAAACAGCTCTTAGACCCCCACAGGCGATGGACGAAATAATCGGCCGATCAGCCCTAATTGCAGCTAAAGCTGACATAGAGCGGTCAATTAGCAGTCCAAAATGCTTCTCTTGGCCTTTGACCAGCCTTAAATCTGCTCAGAACGGCAAATTAACAACAGTGGGGGGAATCATAAATGAGAAAAATTCATGCAAATATCCAACAAAGAACAGCGAATGCCAAAAATGAGTATCGCGACAGAGTTGATTTGCTGCGGAGCAGGCTGTACCTGCTGAGCGGAAAAGACAAGCTGATGATGATGATGTATCTGGAATACGGCAACAGCTTTCGACAGATAGCCCGGCTGACCGGCACCCACGACATAATTGTCGCTCGCAGAATACGTAGGTTAATGAAAGGGCTGATAAACGGCCAATATGTAAACTGTTTGCGAAACCGTAGCCAATTTACCAGGACCGAAATGGCCATCGCAAAGGACTACTTTCTGACGGGTATGTCCATGAAAAAAATCGCTGCAAAACGGCAGCTAACCTATTATCGCGTTCGTGAAATTATAAAAAAAATTCAGCAGGTCATTTCGACCATTGAGTTAGACCGTCGCCGGGACGGCATTGTGAACCCCCGGTAAAACCGGGGGCTAAATATTTAGCCCCACGTTTTACGTGGGGTTGTTAAGGAAAACAAATATGTCAACATACATAGTTTCGAAAACTTTCTGTTGGCGCCGGCAGATTACCGAAAAGGCGGCACAAGTTTGTCGGATGTTCGGCCTGACCGTGGATAGACTCGCTGAAAGACGCATTACCCACCGCTGCCAGGTGCAAATCAATGATGGTGACATCGTATACATCACAGGCCCATCAGGAGCCGGTAAAAGCGTCCTGCTAAAAGAATTGGAAAAATCCGTGCCAGCGCAGGATAAAACGAACCTCGCGGAAATAGACCTGCCGAGCAGCAAAACGTTAGTCGACTGTATCGAGGGAGATTTACTGAGCAGTCTCAGAACGCTCAGCACCGCGGGGCTGAGCGATGTGTTTTGTATTCTTAATCAGCCGAGAAATCTTAGTGATGGTCAAAAATACCGATTCCGCCTGGCAATGGCCCTGGCAGCAAAAAAGAAATTCGTCTTCGCAGACGAATTCTGCTCGAACCTCGACCGCATTACTGCTGCGGTCATCTCGTACAACGTACACCGCTTTGCCAAGCGAACCGGCACCATATTTATCCTGGCGGCAAGTCACGATGACATCCTGCTGGATTTGGCACCGGATGTCCTGGTGGTCAAGGAATTATCCGGCGAAACAGAAGTTATTTATAAGATTGACCGTCGCCGTGCCGGCGACGGCTAAACGATATATATTTTGATTATGAGAAGTTGTTCGGTCTGCAAAAAACTTGAAATTGTCGCAGGCTCGGTGGATGACTACAAAGCCCTTGCGCACTATCACTACCGTGACAGTCACCTGGGGCCTTTCCAGGCCATCTTTGCCCTGAAGTTGCACGGCAAAAAGGCCGTCGGCGTTATCGTCTATACCATGCCCACGCCGGCCCTGGAGCTGCGAAATATTGCCACGAATAATCTATTTGTCGGCTTCGACAGAGCCACACAATTAGCCCTTATCAACAAAAACATCCGCTGTATCAGCAGGGTCATTATTGAGCCGAGGTTCCGCTCTCTGGGCCTGGCCAGCCGATTGGTGCGTGAGACGATGCCGCAATTGCATGTGCCCATCATCGAGGCTATGGCGGTGATGGGAAGGGTAAATCCATTCTTTGAAAGGGCCGGAATGAAGCCCTACAGCGCCAGGATGCCCGTCCGCTGTGTCCAGCTTATCGAGGCCTTCAGTATGGTCGGAATAGAAAAACAGGAGCTTATCGACGCTCAACAAGTGCAGCGCAAGCTGCAGCAGTTGCGCTGGCCAAAGGCTGACTTTATTGAACAGCAGCTCCAACGTTTTTTGCAGAGTTACGGCAAACGCCGCCATATGCCGCCCGGCCTTCAGCGAACAAGATTTATACTTTCCAAACTTACCGTAAGACCTGTTTATTATATCTGGTTCAATCCCCGATTAGCCCCCGGACCTGTGCCGGGGGCAATAGAAAATGGCCAACGAAATTAAATCCATACCGATTGATAGATTGGTACCTCATCCGGACAACCCCAACCGGATGAGCAGGGCCAATTTCCGCAAGTTAGTTCGTAACATTGGCAGGACCAGCCGATACGAACCATTGATAGTTCGCCCCTATCCAGCAGAGCAACAGAGCCGCTACCGTGAGGGAGCGGTCGAGGGTGGCAGCCTCAAAGGCGAAGCCTTTGGGGATGGTGGTTGTGGGCAAAGCCATCCCCAAGCTGCGCTTGAGGCTGCCACACGTCGTAAGGCAGCGGTCGATTGTTATCAGATAATCAATGGCCATCATCGCCTTGAGGCATTGAAACATCTCGGCTACAAAACCGTTGACGTGATAGTCTGGGACGTCGACGATGAGCAGGCTGATATACTGTTAGCTACGCTCAACCGCCTTGGTGGCTCCGATGTTCTCGATAAGAAGCTGGCCCTGCTAAGACGGCTGAACCAACGGATGGCCGCCGAGCAGTTAGCAAAGCTTCTGCCGCAAACAAAAAAGCAGATCGAACGGCTCTGTCAATTGACGATTTCCGATTGCCGAATGGCGATGGAAAGATGTAAATCGCAAATCGCCAATCGAAATTCGAAAATATTCGTTAATCCGGTGGTCTTTTTCCTCAGCGATGAGCAGTCGGCTGTCGTCGAAGACGCCCTGTTTCTGGCTCAGTTGGATATTGAACAAAACACTGCTGCCGCCAGAAAGGCAGCCGCCCTCGAAAGAATCGCAAGATTTTTCTTGAGTTTTTCAAAGAGCACAACAGAGGAGGGATGAGGGACGAGGGACGACATTAGAATAATGCCAGAATTAAAGTCCCATATTAATAAAAAAACTTTTAGCCCTCAGCACTGCTGGGGGTTATACAAGCCCCGATTTTACCGGGGGTTACAGCACAATGAAAAAGATAAAAAAGCAAAAAGAGCCTTATCTAAAAATTCCCGCCCATATCCTCAATCTTACCCAGATTGGATTGCGTGAGAAAGTCCTGCTTGCCCACATCTATAGCTTTGGGACGAAGGGCTGCTGGCAGAGCAATGAAACGCTGGCCCAGATATTGATGGTCTCAGCACCGACCATTTCCAGATGGCTCAGAAGGATAAAGAGATTTGTCTATGTCCGGCATCCACACGGCTATAGCCGAACTCTGTGGGCCAGGTCGCATCCCGATGTGATCGAGACTGTCCGCATCAAATCTGCTCAAGGTCCTAATCAAAATTGTGGTTCTGACCGCATCAAATCTGCGATTTTAGTTAATCAAAAATGCGTAGCTACTAATAACAATACTATAACAGAGGATAATTATAGAACTACTGCGTCGCCTTCGCCTCCGCCGCCCAGGCCGGCTTCGGCGACGCTTGACTGGCGCAGACAGCAAGCTGCCGCCGATTTAGAAAAGTTCAAGAAGCACTTTGGCCGAGTGCCAAAACTTAAGCCCTTATCGCCGCAGCAGTTTGACAAGCGTCGCAGCCAGCAACTGGCTGCACTGCGAGCAAGACAAAATATTTAGCCCCCAGTTAAACTGGGGGTTCTTGAGAAGTAAAAATGGGCAAACCAAAGAATTTGAGCAAAAGGCAGTTAGCTGTGATTGAGGATTTGTTCGCCGGCGAGCTGGACGAGCAGGCGATTCTGGCAAAGCACAAAGTCAGCAGAAACCTCTACCACAAATGGCTGGCCGATGACCGTTTCGCCGAGCAATTTAATGAACATATCGGGCGAGCCTATCGTCAAAGCCAGCTTATCCTGGCCCGGTATGCCCCGCTGGCGGCGGCCAAGCTGGTCAGCCTTACCGAATCGGACAAGGATGAGACCGCTCGCAAGGCCTGTCTGGACATCGTCTCGCAGGTCGCTAATCGCGAATTGCCAATGGCCAATCGCCAATCGCGAAGCGACCAGCGATACACGACCAGCGATACGCGAGAAGCGCTTTCAGCCGAGACCGCCAGCAGATTGTTAGCCGCCTTGGCTGAACAACAGCAAAGTGATAGTTGAACATAAAGGCACGGTAGCTATAATGAGCTGCAGAAGGAAAAGTAAGATTATGACAATTGTATGTATTAAGCTGCTCGTTCTACTCAGCGTGGTCGGACCAGCAGAACTGACAATCCGCTCGGCGCAGAACAGCCAGGCACGGCTGTTCGAGCCGGTGGAATGGACGTTTACCAATAGCTCGTATCGCGGCAATCCGTTCGACATAGTGGCTAAAGCGGTCTTTACTCACCAGCAGAGCGGCCAGAAGATACGGACCGAGCTTTTCTACGCTGGTGGTCAGAGCTTCAAGCTCCGCTTCACCGGCACGCGTGTGGGCAAGTGGCACTTTGTTACCGAAAGCCCCGATCCGGACCTGGACGGCTTACAAGGTCAGTTGCAGGTCCTGCCGAACCCGGGTGCGGCAGGCTTTCTGACCAATTACGCCGGCAAATGGGGCAGGCTGGGCACAAACCAGGCCTTCCTGCCGCAGTATGTAATGTACGCCTCGCCGCAGGTATTCTATCGAAACCCCGCTCGCATCGACACCGATATCCGGCAATTCTTCGATGGGCATGGATTCAATGGCTTTCACATCTGGGTTGCCTGCCGGTGGTTCGACCTTGATAAGACCCGTTCCACAGATATTGCCTCGTCCGAGCCCAACCCTGACCTACGGACCTTCGAGGCGATTGAACTTTTGCTGCGCAAGGTCTACAAGGCCGGCGGCGTGGTGCACATCTGGGCCTGGGGCGATGAGCAGCGGCGAATGACGCCCCAAAGATGGGGCCTAAACGGCACAGTCGACCGCCGACTGCAGCGATATATCTGCGCAAGGCTCGGTGCACTTGCCGGCTGGTCGATGGGCTACGGCTGGGACCTACAGGAATGGGTCGAAAAAGAAGACCTGCGCAAATGGCACGAATATATGCACCGGCATCTCGGATGGTTCCATTTTCTCGGCGGACGCTCGCCAAGGCTTACCCAGATTTACGATGGTCTGGATTACTCTTCATACCAGCAGCATCGGCCTGACTATGATATTTACGTCAAGGCCATCGAACAATATCCGGATAAGCCGACTTTTTTCGAGGACCGCTTCCGCGTCCGCAAAGACGTCTATCCGGACAAGGATTATGACTTTGAGATGACTCGGCGGGGCCTGTGGCACTCGACCATGGCTGGCGGGGCAGCTAATATCTGGGGCAATCTGCTCCAGCCCCGGCCAGACGGCATGTCGCATCCTTATCCCAACAAGCAGCAGCTCTTGAGTTGGTCGCGCTTCTGGCGGAATCGTTTCAAAAAGCAGATGGTCCGCGATAATCGGCTGACGGACGGGTTCTGCCTGAAGGTTCCCGGCAGACTGCTAATCTTTTATAAAGAGCAGACCGACTCGGTACAAATGGACCTATCGGAGCTGGATGGCCCCGTCCAGGCTGTAGCTGTAGATACTCTACGGCGGTACAAGGAGCTGCCGGTTCGCGGCCTGCGGAGCCAGCCAGGCCAACTTTTTAAGGCAGCGTACCGCTCGGATTGGGCAATCGCGGTCGAAGGCAAATAATAATAATACTGATAAGGGCAAGATTATGGGACGTTTGCATTGTACCAGACGCAATTTTCTAAGCGCTATGGGCCTGACGGCAGCGGCACTGATGCTGCCGAAATATGCCTCGCCCAGGGAAAAGAAGGCCGTTCGCAGGCCGAACATCGTCGTTATTCTGGTCGATGACCTCGGCTACGGCGATTTGTCCAGCTATGGAGCAACGGACTTGAAAACACCAAACATTGACCGGCTGGTCGCTGCGGGTATGCGGCTGGACAACTTCTACGCCAACTGTCCGGTCTGCTCACCGACACGAGCGGCGCTTCTGACCGGCAGATACCCCGACCTGGTCGGCGTGCCGGGCGTAATCCGCACACATATAACCAGCAATTTCGGCTACCTCGCTCCGCAGGCGGTTCTGCTGCCGAGCCTGCTGAAAAAGGTCGGCTACCACGCCGCTATTGTCGGCAAATGGCACCTCGGCCTGGCCTCTCCCAATACGCCGAACGAACGCGGCTTCGACCATTTCCACGGCTTTTTAGGCGATATGATGGACGACTACTACACGCACCGCCGGCACGGCTTCAATTATATGCGGCTGAATGACAAAGAAATCGAGCCGAAAGGCCACGCCACCGATTTATTTACGCAGTGGGCGAGCGAGTATATCCGGCAGCGGGCAGGGTGGCAGCCTCATCCCGAAGGGATGGGGATGGCTCCGCTGCCTCACGGTCGCGGCTCTGATAAACCATTCTTTTTGTATCTGGCTTACAACGCCCCGCACACGCCGATCCAGCCGCCAGACGATTGGCTGGCCCGGGTCAAGAACCGCCAGAAAAGTATCAGCGACCGACGAGCCAAGCTGGTGGCGCTGATAGAGCACCTCGACGCCGGCATCGGCAAAGTCATAGCAGCGTTGAAAGAGACCGGCCTGAGCGATAATACGCTGATTATCTTCACCTCCGACAACGGCGGCCAGCTTGCGGTCGGCGCCAACAATGGCCAGCTTGCCGGCGGAAAAGGCCAGATGTACGAGGGCGGCATCCGTGTGCCGGCCTGTGTTGTTTGGCCGAGCAGGATAAGGCCCAGCTCACGCAGCAGCCGAATTGCCCTGACGATGGACCTTTTTGCGACCATTTGCGAGGCGGCAGGTGCGAAAATCGAGCATAAAATTGATGGCCGAAGTATTCTGCCGACACTGCTGGGCAAGGCCCAACCGGCGGAAGACCGTGTACTTTTCTGGATGCGTCGCGAAGGCGGTCAGTACGGCGGCAGAGCCTTCTACGCAGTTAGGTACGGTGATTGGAAGCTATTGCAGAACAGTCCCTTTGAGCCGATGCAGCTTTACAACCTGGCCGACGACCCGCAGGAAAAAAGCCCGCTCGACAAGAAGCACAAGATGTATCGGCAGCTTTTTATCGCCCTGCGGAATCATATTATCGAGGCCGGCGCTTTGCCCTGGCAGAAGTATCCGGCGGCTCAACTGTCTAACCGTCGCCGTGCCGGCGGCCCCCGCCACAGGTGCGGGGGCTAAACAAAAGGAAAGGAAACTAAAATGCGTATCTTTTGCACGACAGTTTTATCAATCGTTTTGTTGTCGAGCTTTTCGGCAGCGAATGCCCGCACCATCCTCATCGAGGCTGAGGGCTTCGAGCAGTTGGGCGGCTGGGTCATCGACCAGCAGTTTATGGACCAGATGGGCTCGCCCTTCTTGCTGGCGCACGGCCTGGGCCAGCCAGTAAAAGATGCTACAACTACTGTTGCTTTGCCTGTCAAGGGCCGATACCGAGTATGGGTCCGCACGCGGGACTGGGTAGCCCCCTGGAAGGCACCAGGTGCACCCGGTAGATTCCAACTGCTCATCGATGGCCAAGCAGTAAAGACCACCTTCGGCACCGAAGGGCAACAATGGCACTGGCAGGACGGTGGAACAGTCAAGATAGACAAAAAACATGTCACGCTGGCGCTGCACGATTTGACCGGCTTCGAGGGCCGATGCGATGCGATTGTCTTGACCAGTGACATGGGCCTTCTCCCGCTAAACGAAGGCCGACAAATGGCAGAATTCCGCCGAAAGATACTGGGCCTGCCCGAAAAGCCAGAGGACGCTGGTTCGTTTGACCTGGTCGTAGTCGGTGGCGGCATAGCTGGCACATGCACGGCGGTCTCGGCGGCAAGGCTCGGCTTGCAGGTGGCGCTGGTGCAAGATAGGCCCGTGCTCGGCGGAAATAATAGCTCCGATGTCCGAGTGCACCTTGGTGGTAAGATAAATCTGCCGCCATATCCGGCACTGGGCAATGTGGTCAGGGAGTTGGACAGCGGCTACCATGGCAACGCCAGAGAGGCTCGATATTACGCCGATAAGAAGAAATTGCGAGTTGTGCAGGCGGAGAAGAATATCAAGCTGTTTTTGAATATGCACGCATATAAGGTGGAGAAAAAGGCTAATCGCATCATCGCGGTTATTGCCAGAAACACCAGAAACAGCCGGGAGCTTCGATTCGTCGCACCTTTATTTGCCGACTGCACCGGCGACGGCACTATCGGCTATCTGGCAGGAGCAGATTTTCAAATGGGACGCGAAAGCAGAGACCAGACCGGCGAGTCACTGGCGCCTGAAAAACCAGATAAAATGACGCTGGGCACGTCGGTTTTGTGGTACTCTGTTGAAACGGATGAGCCGACAGCTTTTCCCGAGTGTCCCTGGGCCTTGCAGTTTACAGAGCAAAGCTGTCAGCACGCCACCATGGGCAACTGGGACTGGGAGACAGGTTTACATCGTGACACCATAGCCGAGGCCGAATATATCCGCGATTATCTGTTACGAGCTATCTACGGCAACTGGGCCTTCCAGAAAAACCACAGCAAAGACCAGGCCAAGTACGCTAACAGAAAGTTGGCCTGGGTCGCTTACATCGCCGGCAAACGCGAGTCCCGTCGGCTGCTGGGTGACGTGATTCTAAAGCAGCAGGACATCCAGGGCCGACGCGAATTTCCCGATGCCTTTGTCACCACGACCTGGTCGATCGACCTGCATTATCCGCAGCCGAAAAATGCTCAGCAATTCGCTGAGCCGTTCCGGGCCATCGCTGAACAAAAACCAATAGAGCCATATCCTATACCGTACCGCTGTCTTTATTCTCGCAACATCGAGAACTTATTTATGGCCGGTCGTGACATCAGCGTCACGCATGTAGCGTTGGGCACGGTTCGGGTGATGCGGACCTGCGGGATGATGGGCGAGCTGGTGGGTATGGCCGCGTCGCTATGCAAAAAATATAACACCACTCCGCGGGGCGTCTATCAGCATCACCTGGCCGAGTTGAAAGAATTAGCCCAACGTGGCGTCGGCAAGCGCGCCACAGCAGAGGACATAGACTTTCAGCACGCTCTGGAGAATGGTCGGCTGGCCAATGAGGGACTGCGGCGCTGCCGAGATTTCGTCAGAGGCTGGCTCAAACACGCTGACCCTAAGACCGGCCTGATACCCAGGAATCTTAAGAAAGACAAAGACATCTGGAACGCTAAAGATAGTGCCGCCGACAACTGGCCTTTTATGGTGCTGACCGCTGCGCTTACCGACCGTTCTTTTTTCGAGGGACGAATGCTCGATATGCTCCGCACCGAAACTAAACTTACCTCTCGCATCGGCGCTATGCCGGACACATACTCTTTTTCCAAGCAGGGCTTCCGAGACGCCGAGCCTGACATCGGGCGAATCATCTTCGGCTCATCGGAATACATCAAAGACGGCCTTTTGCCGCTGACCGAGTGGCTCGGCCCAAGTCCGTGGTGCGAGCGGATGCTGGCCATCCTCGATGATATATGGAAGCACGCGCCCATCGAGACCAAATATGGAAGGATTCCTTCCACCAGCCAGGAGGTC
Organism: Sedimentisphaerales bacterium; assembly: GCA_046760285.1. Lineage (GTDB taxonomy): Bacteria > Planctomycetota > Phycisphaerae > Sedimentisphaerales > Anaerobacaceae > JBHIDV01. Next base: position 3,211 of record JBHIDV010000009.1, on the reverse strand, counting down.
AACGGCGAGATGCTGCAGACGCTTTGCCGCGTCTTTTGGATGACCGGCGAGAAAAAGTATCTCGATTGGGCGATTCGTTTGGGCGACTTTTACCTGCTGGGCGAACATCACCCTACCAGAAATGCAACAAGACTGTCACTGGACGACCACGGCTGCGAAATCATCTCCGGCTTGTGCGAACTGTACGCCACTGTGCACTTCGTCAGGCCAGAGAAAAAGCGAGCCTATCAAAAACCCATCCACGAGATGCTGGACCGCATTTTAGAGATTGGCCGAGATGAGCACGGGCTTTTCTACGACTGGATAAATCCGCAGACCGGCCAACACCCCCCGCGTACGCGGGGGTTGACCGACAACTGGGGCTACGACCTGAACGGCTTCTACACCGTCTATCTGGTCGATAAGACCGAACGCTATCGTCAGGCTGTCCGCACAGCCTTGAGCAATCTGAACGAGCATTACATAGACTACAAGTGGGAAGGAGGCGGGGCCGACGGATATGCAGACTCTATCGAAGGGGCTATCAATCTGTATAATCGCGAGCCGATTTGCTCCGCCGCCCAATGGATAGATAGCGTGACTCGTGTGATGTGGAACATTCAAAAACCCGATGGCATCGTCGAAGGCTGGCACGGGGACGGCAACTTCGCCCGCACCACCATTATGTACTGCCTGTGGAAAACGAAAGGCCTAACTATCAGACCCTGGCGAGAGGATGTTATCTTCGGCGCGGCCCACGTTGGTGAGACGCTCAAGATTGCTTTGCGAGCGGAAAAGCCCTGGCAAGGCCAGCTAATCTTCGATGTGCCGCGTCACAAAACCGTTATGAAGATGCCGCTCGATTGGCCCCGCATCAATCAGTTTCCGGAATGGTTCACCGTCAAGCCTGAAAAACGTTATATGGTTCACGACTTAACGTCCGGTTCAAAAACAACCTATACCGCTAAGCAGTTGCAAGAGGGCGTATTTGTCGAGCTAAAGCCTGCCGTAGAGCTCCGGCTGTTAGTAAAGCCTGTGTCGGTAGCTGGGCACTTAAAACCAGCCAATCCGAAGGAACTGGTCAAGACGGTAGCCGACGCTGTGCTGCGTGACTTTCCCGAGCCGCCACCATTCGACTGGGGTGAAGGCGTCCTGATGGCGGGGATGATGCAGGCGTACAAACTGACTAAAGACGAGCGGTACTTGCGTTTCGTCCGGGATTTTGCTGATTATTGGTACGAACAAGGCATTGAGCCGATTCTCCGCCGGCGCGGTTACTGCGGCCACTGGGGGCCTGGCTTTGCCATGCTGATGCTCTACGAAGCTACGGCAGACAAACGTTACCTGGCTCTTGCTGAGCGGATAAACCGGTTTATGCTCCACGAGGCCGAGCGTACCAAAGACGGCGGCCTAAGCCATTTCTACGGCAAACCGCAGCTCTGGGTGGATACACTGTATATGTGCTGTCCCACCCTCTCGCATTTAGCCAGAATCACGAATCAGCCGAAATCGCAGCAGGAGGCGGTCAGGCAGTTGGAAATCTTCGCCAAGCATCTGCAAGACCCGCAGACCGGGCTGTTCTACCACATGTGGGACGAAGGCAGCGATGTAAGGACGCCGAGTTTCTGGGCCCGTGGCAATGGCTGGATCGTAATGTCCTACATTGAAGTGCTCAGGCACGAAAGGCCGGACTCGCCGGCCCGGGCCCGCTTGGTCAAGGCTTTTGGCAAACAACTGGCGAGCATTGTGCAACTGCAGGACGAAAAGACCGGCCTATGGCATACGGTACTCGATGCCCCTGATACCTATCTGGAGACCTCGGCCTCAGCAATGTTCCTTTACGGAATCGTTCAATGCCGAAACTTGAATTTGCTCAAGTTGCGTTACGCCGGCCCGATGCGCAAAGCCTGGGCCGGCTTAGCCAGTCAGGTTGACGCTGAAGGCCGCGTCATAGGCGTCTCCAGCGGCACCGGCCCCGGCGCAAAGGCAAGCTATGCCGCCCGTGAAGTTGGCACATATACCTGGGGAACAGGTGCTTTACTGATGGCTGCGTGCGCCTATGCAGAAATGACCATCGCCGTGCCGGCGACGGCTAAACTATGTATTGACAATCAATCGAGGTAACGACTATGGCTTCAAGTACCATCGAAACTGCAAATCACATTTATTCGGCTCTTCGGCGGACTCAGCCGAGGACAAAACAGGACCTTAAAAATTACGTTAAGGTCTTTCTGGGCCTCGACATTCCCGATAAAAGAATCTGTCCTGAGCATAACAGCCCGATGGATTACCTCTGGCACAGTTTCGCTGCGGACTTCAACAGAGCTGCGACCGTGAGGGAGCGGCCAAACGCTGATTGCATTGTCTGGGCCAATCGAGCCGGCGGAAAGACCGAATTAGCTGCGGTCGCTACGCTTTTGGATTGCCTCTTTAAGCCGAACTGCCAGGTCAGAATCCTGGGCGGTTCCGGCGAACAATCCGGCAGAATGTATGAATACCTAACCGCTTTTCTACGCCACGGCTTCGAGGAGTTCATCGCTGGAGCGGTGCGCAAACAAAGCTGTCGCTTTATCAACGGCTCAGCAGTCGAGGTGCTGACGCAATCGGCTACCAGTGTTCGTGGCCAGCATGTTCAGAAACTTCGCTGCGATGAGGTCGAGCTTTTCGATGGGGATGTTTTTGCAGCAGCAAAATTCACCACGCAAAGCACAGATAATATCATCGCCGCGATGGAGATGATTAGCACTATGCACCGGCCATACGGACTAATGCAAAAGATAGTGACATCAGCGCCGAAGTTTGGCACGCCTGTATTCAAATGGTGCATCTGGGAAGTGATTGAGCGGTGCACTGATAGAAGCTGCTCGCAATGTCCTTTGCTGGAAGATTGCCAGGGAAAAGCCAAGCGTGCTTGTGGCTATTTGAAGATTGACGACTGCATAACGCAGAGGCGTCGGGCCAGTAGAGTCGGCTGGGAGGCCGAGATGCTATGCAAAAAACCGATGCTGGAAAATGCGGTCTTTGCCGAGTTCGACCCGGCTGTGCACGTAAAGCCTGTTGATTATGACCCGAATCTGCCGTTGTATCGCTCGCTTGATTTTGGCTTTGTCAATCCGTTTGTGTGTTTGTGGATTCAGGTTGACAGTGCCGGCGTGGTGCGGGTGATAGATGAGTACGTGCGCAGCCGAGCAACTGTCGATGTGCACGCCGGCGAGATAAAGAGCCGAACGCC
>JBHIDV010000008.1:0-19944 GCA_046760285.1 Sedimentisphaerales bacterium | reverse complement strand
CCAGCTTTCATTGGCTTACTGGTCGGTTCAGCATCAGCTTTTGTTCTGGACAGGTTCGTTGGCCCAGCTCTCAGTCCGTACTGGTGGTCATTTGTATGGGCTGGATGGGCAGGAGGAATCTTGACAGCGGCCATAATTGTTGGGGGTAGCCAATTCACGAAATCATATTCCAAAGAAAAGTTAAACGGTCTTTGCTGGGCAACCTTAGAGGAAAAAGAAAAAGCAAGGCCAAGCATAATAATGGATTGGCGGCTTTGGAGCATCGTATCGGTGGCCGTGGGAACTATACTGACGTTGACCTTCTGGTTGGTGGTATAGGTGGGAGGGTCTCCCGAACGCGATAGAAGGCGTTTGGGAACCCTGGGTAAATGGAAGAAATGAATCAAAAAAAAGCGTTGGGAGTAAGCCTAAAAGCATTTGCCATACTCATGATCACAGTCTGCTTCATATATCAAGTAATTACACCATCTATAGGGTTTGTAAATATATGGTTTTCCTACTTAGTGGGGACAGTTCTTTATACTATAGGATTCTTAATGACTGCTGTCTAAATCTGCACCAGGGCAAGCTGATGCTATGAGAAGATGTAGGGTGTGCACCGCACACCATTTAGAATTTATCCTTTGTCTGTTTTTTGAGCTTTTTTTGTGGCAATATTGGAGCCTTTTCTTGGAAGTTTATCCTCTGAAGTTTTGAGATGATAGTGACTTTTGATGAACTGATAGTCCTGGCATTAGTATTGATAGCTTACAATTTCCGAAAGAAAAATCGTATGCCGTTGATGTTAGCTTGCAACTCCCAGACAAATATTTATTTGCAGCATTATAATCCTAAGGAAACAAAATTTCGCTAAAAAATAAAAAAAATTCAACATTCTCAAAAATGAGAAAACCACTTACGTATGTAGAAAAGAACACGTCGATTAATCTCTATGTTGAATACGCTGATAATCTTTATCTTTACATTCTGGCGACTTTTCTACACAAAGTTTTCTGGCGATAAAGTCAAGCACATGCATCAAATCCTCATAAGCTTCATCCTATGAAAAGTCATACGGCCTGTTAAGTCGCGATGAAAGCCTTTTGCTAATAAGGCTGCTAATGTCTTACTGTTGCCATACTGCTAAGGAGTTTCTATGGATAAATTAGATTGTCAAATACTGAAAGCATTTCAAAATGATTTTCCTTTACGCTAAAGGCCTTACGAAATCATAGCGCGGAGATTATAAATTCCTTACGACCAGCTTTGCAGCAGGCTCAAGAAGTTGATGGCTGAGGGAGTAATTCGCCGGATGGGGGCAAGTCTCAATTCCAGTAAGCTCGGTTTTTGCAGTACATTAACTGCTGTCAGTTTAGAGCTGGACCTTACCGAAAAGGCAGCCCTCGTATAGATATCAGGGCATCAGGAGAGCAGGGTGCCGGACACCGGTAGATGTGGGTATCAGGAAAAACTAACGCTACTTCAGCAGGATTAACCTGATGTTCTGATAACCTGATATCCTTATACAATTAACCACTGCCTCGCCCTTCTCTGCAAATTCCCATATGTGAGAAAAATCAAGCTTCTTTCTTGGTTAAATGGGCCTTCAAGACCGGTCCAAGTTGAAAAATGCCATTTGTTGCGATAAAATTAACTAAGTTAATAGTTGCGTTTCAGACCGATTCCGATAGTAGCTGATAATTTATAGACTGAATTGCCCCGTAAGCGGTGTTTTGCATAACGTTGGTGAAAAGTCGGGAATATCTGGTAGAGCGAATTTACATACTTCTCGACCTATCACATGTTGTAATGGCAATTTAGTCACTTTTGTTAGCTGCGGTCAGGGTTCCCGCAAAGCGGGGTCCTAGCTATGGTGTGAAGGCTGTTTGAAAAGGGATGTGAGAGAAGCGGTAAAGTGAGATTTAGAGGTGGTTATAACATATTACTTAAGGGCAAACCTACCGGTGCAATAAAGGTGATGCCCGAGCCAAAGACTTTATACCTGCCTTTGCGCAGCCGACGTTTCTCCTTTAGTGAAATTTGCGTTAAAGATGGCCAGTGCGTTAGCGGCGGTGATGTCTTAGCAAGAGACCCTAACAACTATGCAGTTCCCCTGCTGGCACCGAGAGCTGGGACCGTTCGGCTGAAGGCCGTCGAGAACCATATAGTCCTTGAAGATTTAGCTCAACTTGAAGAGCACGCTGATATTGTTGAAGAGGAGCTATCACATATAGTGAAGGAGATAGGTGCAGCGGGCATTAAGCGTTATAAATTGTTGGTGCTTGGGGCCTGGCAATTCTTCTCTGATGCATTCACTGGATTGCTGCCAGACCCACTGAGCACGCCGCAGGCAATTATTGTCTCTACTGTAAGTCTGGAGCCCTTTGTCGCCAGAGGAGATGCGCAGCTTCATAACCGGCTTTTGAACTTCACAAGGGGTTTGGAACAGTTGCAATCTCTTTTGGAATACCAGCCTATTTATCTGGCAATGCCGAATATTAAATCTGAGTTTGCGAATTTGGTTCGAAATCAGATACGTGGCTATGCCTGGGTGAAGATGCTGGAGATACCACTTACGTACCCGTATGACAATTCCGCAATTCTTGCGCGGAGGCTCGGCCTTAAATGCAATGAAGGGCCTGTCTGGGCAGTTCGAACGGAGGGAGTCCTGGCTGTTGACCGGGCGTTGACTTTATCAAAGCCCTGTCTGGTTAGGATAATTTCAATTGGGGGAACCGGTGTAAATTCACCTACTCACCTTAAAATTATGCCCGGATACCCGATAAAGGATATCAGGGACAAATACGTATTCGAGCCAGTTGCGCGAATAATTAACGGCGGTATCCTTACGGGCGAGCTCTTAGCAGCAGAGACATTAGGAATTGATACGGAGTGTAGAGGGATAACAATTCTTCCTGAGCCGGAGGACAGAGAATTTCTTGGATTTATTAGACCAGGCTGGAATCGGAATTGCTACGCCAAGTGTTTCTTAGGTTCGCTAAGAAAAAGGTTCTACGAACGTTTAACCACAGCCATGCGCGGAGAATTGCGCCCATGTATATCGTGCAACTTTTGTGAGGAAGTTTGTCCTGTAGGCATTATGCCTTATCTAATCCACAAGTACTTGTACGCGGATTTGATGGAAGAGGCCGAGCAAGCTCGTGTGGATCTGTGTGTGGAGTGCGGGTTATGTTCTTTTGTTTGCCCATCAAAGATTGGTATCATGGAGCAAATCATCGAGGCCAAAGTGTTGATCGAAAAGGAGAAAGAAGAAATACGTCAAGAACAGGCACGTCGGCAATTAGTTGAGGAGAAAATTAAGTGAAAAGGTTGTTGCGGCTATTTGAGATAGCTCGGCCTACGTTTGACAAAGGAGGAAAACTTGGTTTTTTAAAGCCTGTTTTCGAGGCGATGGAGAATTTCCTGTTCGCACCGTCAACAATGACCGTGATGGCACCTCATGTCCGTGACCCCTTGGATATTAAGCGGCTTATGTCAATGGTGATAATAGCGCTTCTACCCTGTCTTGTGGCCTCTTTCTACTTTTTTGGTCTCCGGCTTCTAAGTATGATCATTGTTTCATATCTGGCAGGTGGAACGGTTGAGGTAATCTTTGCGATTACGCGTAAAGAGAACATTCAAGAAGGTTTTCTGGTGACGGGAATGCTGTTTCCATTAATCCTGCCGCCAACGCTGCCTCTTTGGATGGTTGGTGTAGGAGTGGCGTTTGGCGTGTTGGTGGGCAAAGAGTTATTTGGCGGCACAGGACGAAATATCTTTAATCCCGCCATTGTTGGTCGTTGCTTTTTAGCTCTTGCATATCCAGTTGCTATGTCGAGCAACTGGATTAAACCTGGTGGCGAACTAACCGGCAATTTGTTTCGGTACATTGATGCCTCAAACGTTGACGCGGTAAGCATGGCCACTCCGCTGGTACTGGCCAAGAAGGGCACTCTGATTTCGCTATCGCATATGGTTTTGGGAAGCGTCTCAGGTAGTATTGGTGAGACATCAGGTATTGCGATTATCCTGGGCGGAGTCTTTTTGCTCTATACGCGAGTAGCTAACTGGCGCACGGTTGTGAGTATCCTTGGCTGTTCTGCTTTACTGGCTGGGATACTCCACTATGCACAGCCGCAAAGGTTTGCTCCTGCTATCTGGCATCTGTTCGCAGGGGGCTTACTTTTTGGCGCATTCTTTATGGCAACAGACCCGGTAACCAGTCCCGTAACCAATGCCGGCAAATGGCTCTATGGCGCATTAATAGGTATCATAACCTTGCTAATACGCAATTTCACCGGGTATGTGGAGGGCGTTATGTTTGCTATTCTGCTTGGAAATATTGTTGCCCCGGTATTAGATGAGACGGTGATTGGAGTTCGCCTTTGGAGACTGCAAAGTGAAGGATAGTTTTTATACATTTTCCTATGCAGCGGCGCTGGGTACCATTTGTGCTTTGCTGCTTACTGGCGTTGACCATTTCACAGGACCCTACAAGCAGGCTAACGCACGGGCGGAAAAAATACTAAACATTCTTGGCGTATTGGAGGTTCCCGTTCCAGAGCAGCTCTCACCACAAGAAGCGGTAAAGATATTTGAGGCCAGCGTGATAGAAGAGAAATTGGGTGCTGTCAACGTCTATAAGTATCTTTCTTGGGGCCCCCAAACGCGATACAATGCGTTTGGGGAACTCCCTTCAAAAGCTAACAGCAGTATCAAGGCTGTGGCGATTCCTTTTGAGGGTGCGGGACTCTGGGGACCGATTAAAGGATTTTTAGCACTGAAACCTGACATGGAGACTATCCTGGGGATAACGATTTACGAGCAGGAGGAGACCCCCGGCCTGGGAGGTGAGATTGCCTCGCCTTGGTTTAGAGACAGGTTCAAAGGCAAATCCATTATCGATGCTTCTGGAAAGCCTGGAGTTCGTATAAAACAAGCTGGAGGGGGACTGGAGCGAAATGAAGTTGACGCTATAACAGGCGCTACTATGACCTGTAATAAACTCCAAACAATGCTAAATGCGGTAATAGAGAAAGTTGCAAAGGAGCTTCAATAACAACATGGCCAATAGTCAACCACCAACATGCCTGCCTTGTGGAGGTCAAGGGCTTTTATGTGGAAGAGGCAGGGCGACACTTAAAGAAGGTTGCTGGACAAGTAATCCCATCGCGATACAGATTTTGGGTATTTGCTCAGCGTTGGCAGTGACAAGTCGTCTGGAGAATTCGCTGGTAATGGGGGGGGCTTTGATATTCGTCTGTGTGGGGTCTAATCTGTTTGTATCTTTGCTTCGGAACTTGACGCCGCGAAAAATCCGCATGATTACAGAAGTTGCTATTATCGCGACCTTCGTTATTCTTTTTGACCAGTTCTTAAAAGCGTTTTATTGGGATATGTCCAAGCAACTTGGCCCATACGTGGGTCTTATTATCACCAACTGTATTGTTATGGGCAGAGCGGAGGCATTTGCATTGCAGAATCCACCGTTGCTGTCGATGGTGGATGGGTTAGGCAACGGCCTGGGCTACGGTGCTGTCCTTGCCATCATCGGCTTTTTCCGCGAGTTGTTAGGAACAGGCAAAGTGCTTTTCTTTGAAAAGATGGGGTTGCACTTTGATTTCTCCAGTTGGTATACGCCCAACCAGTTAATGATATTGGCGCCCGGCGCATTTATTGCGCTGGGCTTTCTGATAGCATTGTACAACCGTACAAAGGGACCAGAGGCTGAGGAGACTAAATCATGACTGAAACACCTGCTTTCATTATTCTGATGGCAGCAATCTTTACTAATAACATTCTACTTTCGAACTTCCTGGGGATGTGTTCGTTTCTGGCATGTTCCGGGCAGATTAATACCGCTGTGGGTCTGGGAACAGCCGTGACGTTTGTATTGTCTTGTACCACGGCTCTAAATTATGTTCTCTATCACCACTTGCTTGAGCCGCTGGGCCTGCAATTTCTTACTTTCGTGGTATTCATTGCAGTTATTGCCGCCTTTGTGCAATTCGTGGAGATGTTTGTCGAACGCTTCAGTCCCAAGCTGTACTTCACGCTGGGCATCTTTTTGCCCTTGATTACAGTCAACTGCGCCATCCTGGGAGCTTCATTGTTCATGATTATTCGTGACTATTCTTTTCGACAATCCGTCGGCTTCGGCTTTGGTGCAGGTGTGGGTTGGGCACTGGCAATCATCCTTATGGCCGGGCTCAGACAAAAAATGAATTATAGTAATATTCCCTGGCCATTTCAGGGTGTAGCCATCACCATGGTAATCACCGGCGTTATGGCCATGACGTTTATGGGATTCGCCGGCATGGTGTCAATTCAGTAGGGTATTTGTATGGCTTACTTGATGTCAATATTGGTTTTTTCAGGTTTGCTCGTTGCCCTTGCGGTATTACTTACGATTGCAGAACGCCTTTTGATTAACTATGGCATTTGCAAGATTGATATTAATTCAGGTCAGCGCCCCATAGAAATAGAAGGCGGCCAGACATTGCTCTCGTCCCTATATAGCAATCAGATATTTATTCCATCAGCCTGTGGTGGTAAAGGTTCCTGTGGACACTGTAAGCTCACAGTGGAGTCGGGAGGTGGCCCCGTGCTTCCTACTGAAACATCATATCTGTCGCGCAAGGATATCCGATTAGGAATCCGATTAGCCTGTCAGGTTAAAGTGCGAGAAGACATATATATTCGTATCCCCGAAGACTTTCTAAATGTCAAACTTTTCTCGGCTACAGTGGAAAGCACGCGTGATCTTACGCACGACATCAAGGAAATCAGGCTCAGACTAAACGACCCTGCTGAGATTTCCCATCGACCCGGACAGTACGTACAGGTTCGGGCGCCGTCTCGAGATGGGCCGGTGTTTCGCGCCTACTCAATTAGTTCTCCAGTCTATGAGCCGGACATCGTTGAACTTATCGTTAAGTTAGTTCCCGGCGGCATTGGTTCCACGTATCTACACAACTTAAAGGTGAACGACGATGTAGCTTTCACGGGGCCATATGGGGAATTTCACCTGAATGAGGATCCATCTGTGGAGATTATTTGTGTCGCCGGCGGTTGCGGCATGGCCCCAGTGAAAAATATCATCTACACCCTTTATGACCGGTGGCCGGACCGCTCGTGCTGGCTGTTCTTCGGTTGTCGGACGACACAGGACATCTTTTACCTCGAACAATTCAAAAAGCTGGAACGTAAGCACCCTAATTTCCATGTGGTGTATGCCTTATCGGATGAGCTGAAACCGGATGAGCAATGGAACGGAGAGACAGGTTTCATTCACCTGGCGGTAGATAAGTACCTGGACTCTGGCAGACGACGCCAAGCATTCCTTTGTGGGCCACCTCCGATGATTAAAGCTGTAACCAAGGTGCTTGAAGAAAAAGGAGTCAATTCAGAAAACATCTTTTATGATGAGTTTTAAGAATAAGGAGACATATATTATGAAAAAGAAAAGCGAACTCAAAATTAATGGTGAGCAAGCTGTTTGTATCAAGACGGCAAAAGCTCAAGCGAAAAAGAAATGGCAAAAGCCAAAACTTGAGGATGTTTCCGGTAAAGTAATGGCCCAGCCCTACATTAGGTTTACTTAATAGTCTTGGCACCATTACAAAACGGGTTAATTCCTCCTTCGACCGTATATTGTGCGTATATCGCGTAGAATATGCGCAATATGTTATATCTATGCGCAATCTGCTCAGAAGAAAGGGAGGTTTAGATGAATTTTACAGAACATACAAAAATTAGAAAAGAAAAATTCGGCACAGTGGTTTTTGATACCTTGACTGAAAAGATATTTGTAACCGACCAGATTGGTGGAGAGATTTTGCAGTTAATTGAAGAAAGGAATGATTTGCCCGACATCGTGAACATATTAACTGATAGCTATGATGGTGATAGGCAAATGATTGAAAAGGACGTCGTTGAGTTTATTGACCAATTGAAATCAAACCGAATAATCTGTGTATAGGAATGAGTATGGATATTGTGGCTGAAAATGAAGAATTGAGCTATTTAACAAATCTCGGACCGGATGAGGGACCCCAAACGCCAAAAAGTGCGTTTGGCAACCCTGACCAGTTGCAGCGCGCCCTTGAAGGTAGTAATTTCGATGATTATGACTCCCCGCTTTTTATTGCCTGGCAAATTAATTCGGCCTGTAACTTAGGGTGTCTGCACTGCTGTGAGGAAGCAGGCCATAGTATGCCCGATGAGATGACCAGAGAAGAGGCGCTTGATTTTTGCCAGCAAATCGCCGAACAAAATACCCCTTATGTAGCCATCTCCGGTGGAGAACCACTGCTTTGTCCACATGTTTTCGATGTGTGCCAGGCTATTAGAGATAGCAACATAAGCCTCAAAATAGAAACTAACGGTGAGTTCATTGATGAACAGGTCGCCCGCCAATTGGCAGAGCTGAAGCTGCGGTCCGTGCAGATAAGTCTTGATGGCGCAACAGCCGAGACGCATGAGAGATTAAGACTAAAAGGTGACTGGGAGAAAACAATAGCAGCTTGTAAGTATCTTTTAGAATACGGGGTTAATACCGAAATTGTCTTTGTTCCCACGAGATTTAACGTCCACGATGTCGGCGAGATCATAGACCTTGCCTACTCGATGGGAGTTTATGGTTTCTATACCGGCAAAATAATGCGCATCGGCCGAGCAGCGAAAAACTGGGACATCTTATGCCCCTCGGATGAAGAATATGAGAGATTCTTTGATGTACTGCAAGAAAAGAGAAGCACTTACGAAGGGAAAATGAAGGTTTACTATTATCCATATGACGTGATTGAGGAATTAAAATATCGCTTGGAATGTCCCTCAGCGAGTCTGTTAGTGGTGCCCAACGGCAAAGTAAAGATTATAGGGCCCTTGCCTTTTATCTGCGGTGACCTAAAGAAACAAAAGCTGAGCGAGATTTGGAAAAATTACAAGAAAGCCTGGCGGAATCCCGAAGTAATTGAATTTACCAAGAAAGTAATTGCCAACCCAAAACTTTTAGCCGAATCAAACAAATACAGAGAGGTGCAGCCTTAGTTGATTTAAAAGTATTTTGCAAAAATGTGCTGTTTTTAGGATCTATGAAGCTTATGAACCTAATAAGACTGATAAGATATCGGTTCTTTCTTTTCGCGGGGTTACTTCCTTACTTCTTAGGACAAGCCATAGCATTTAATGTCCAGGGGGTACTTAATTGGTCTCATTTTTGGTGGGGATTTGTAGGCATTTTCCTTGTTCTTGTCGCGGTCGAGTTACTCAATGAATATTTTGATGCCAAAGATGGTGGAGACAGAATCTTCTCTCAGAGCAAACCTGAAATTCCAAATTATTTTTTCACCTTGGGTATTTCAGCTCTTGGACTTGCGTTTGTTGTCGGGCTTTATCTAACTTTGCAGACCGGTTGGCCGGTGCTCTTGTTTTCTTTTTTAGGGTTTTTAGGGGCTTATTTTTACGTTGGTCCACCGCTGAAATGGGCGTATCGAGGAATGGGTGAATTAGTAATAGCGCTGTCTTATGGTCCTTTTATGATTCTGGGCAGCTATTATATTCAAACCGAAGGAATTGGATTTGTGCCGTTTTTTGTTTCCTTAATCTGCGGGTTGTCTATATTCTGTCTGGCTATTATCAATGAAATACCAGACTATTATCAGGACAAATTGGTGGGTAAGTGGAATCTGGTAGTTAAACTTGGGAAACAAAAAGCGATAGTCCTGCTTAAACTATGTTTGCTATGTTTGTTTGTATTTCTAATTTTGGGCGCTGCCCTGAGAGAAATCCCCTTATTAGTAATAACCTCTGTCGTTACAGTTCCATGGATTCTGAAAAGTATAAGGGCTGTCGAGCAAAACTACGATAATCCTGGGGCAAATCTGGCTGCAATAAATGTCATAGTTGTGACTCATGTTCTGATTGCTTCGTTTTTGGGCATAGGTTTTTTAAAGGGTTAGATTCAATGAATCTCGAAAAGATTTATCAGCCGATTGCGGACGACCTAAAATCGGTGGAGGATTTTTTAGCATCGGCCGTTAGGGAATCAAAAAACCAGTCCATTCTGGCAATGAGTGATTTCTTGTTGGAGTCACCGGCCAAAAGAATAAGACCCGCCTTAGTAATCCTCTCGGAAAAGGCTGCTTCTGGAGACAAGGAAAGTAGTTGCGATCGTGACGAACTTATTAGGATCGCGACCGCCATGGAATTAATACACATGGCTTCTTTAATTCACGATGATGTCCTTGATAAAGCGGTAATGCGTCATAGCAAGCCCAGTATCAATGCTAAGTGGCAGGACGATGTTTCAATCTCATTCGGGGATTATATTTACTCCAAGGCTTTTGAGTTGATTGGAAAGTGTAAAAATCCCGACGTTTTTGCATGTATAACTCAGGCGACACATGTAATGTGTGAGGGAGAGCTGATCCAGATTTGCCAGAGAGACAATTTAGATCTATCTAAAGATAGCTATATGGTTATTGTAAAAAAGAAAACAGCTTCACTGTTTGCCGCTAGCTGTCATGCAGGCACTATTGTCGGCAATCATAGCCAGGCGGTTCAAGCGATATTGAAAGAATTTGGGTTAAACTTTGGTATCGCCTTTCAGATTATAGATGACTTGCTGGACTTTATCGGTAAAGAAGAAGTGCTGGGCAAGTGTCCAGGCCAGGATGTAGTTGCCGGTGATATAACCTTACCTTTATTAACCTTGCTTGACGTTATTAGCCCAGCCAAAAGAGAAGAGTTGAAAAATATGTTCCAAACAAGAGTAAACCAAGATGGTCTAAGAAAAATAAGAGCAATGTTTGTTAATTCAGATGCCGTGGATTCGACCAGAAGAATTGCTTCCTTTTATATTGACCGAGCTAAGCGTAAGCTCAACGAACTTGAGAGGTCAGATTATAGCAAAAGCCTTGGTTACTTGGCTGATTATATTACTCAAAGGGTTCCCCAAACGCGCTGTACCGCATTTGGGGGCCCTCAAAGAACTTTTAGAAATTTGGCGAGGTGAATTATGGAAGACGCGAAGATTTTGATAGTTGATGACGACCAGGATTTTACCACCGTGCTTAAGACCATTTTAGAAGGTGAGCAGTTTACCGTTATCACGGCCCTGGATAGAGCAGAAGGTATGGAAAAAATCAGGGTTGACAAGCCAGATTTAGTCATACTGGATGTTATGATGTCTACCTGGTCAGATGGTTTTGAAATGTCCAGAGAGCTGAAGAGAGACCCCCAGTATAAGGATATACCTATCCTGATAATAACCGCGGTCAAAGAAAGAACCGGCATAGGCTTCAAATCTACTGCTGGAGACCCTACCTGGCTGCCGGTAGATGGATTTCTTGACAAACCCGTAGAACCGCAGACTTTACTGGCTGAGGTTAAAAAAGTCCTTTCAAAAAACACTTGATATGGAACAGGTATCTGAAAACGTCAGACTCCTCCAGCGTGCTTATTGGCTGATTCGACTCAGGTGGGTCGCTATAGCATTTGTTGCGGCCGGCACGTACTTTAGCAGTAATATCTTGCACGTAGAATTGCAGAGTTTTGCGCTCTACGGAATTGCGTTGCTACTTTCACTGTATAACGTGGTTGTACTACAATTTCTAAATCATTTCGCTAAGAACAACCACGAGGTATGTCATTCAGCCGTCAAAAGAATAATCAACCTCCAGGTGTCTGCCGACTTGTTACTCTTGACGGTTCTGCTGCATTTCTCCGGCGGGATTGAAAACCCGCTTGTTTTCTACTTCATATTTCATATGATTATAGCAAGTATATTACTTTCTTCAAAGGAGAGCTATTTACAGGCTACGTTAGCCGTTTTACTTTTTGGTCTGCTGGTATTACTTGAGTATCTACAGCTTATATCCCATCATTGCTTAACGGGATTTGTGCCCCATTGCTTACACCGAGACGGCCTTTATGTTCTTGGTACTTGGTTTGTTTTCACCACGGCATTGTATTTGGCAGTATATATGGCTACCTACATTGCTGTGCGGCTCAAGCGGGCTGAACAAGCCTACAGACAGACTAATATATTGCTTCAAGAAAAAGACCGCATAAAGGACGAATATGTTTTACGTCTAACCCATGATGTCAAAGGGCACCTGGCGACGATACAGAGCTGTCTCGGCTTGGTAGTAAAGGGGTTTGCCAAACGCATTGAACCGCGTTTGGGGGCCCCAAATAAAGTGATTGGGCCATTTGATAATCAGCAGGCAGACCTTATCCACCGTGCGCACAGCCGAACGGCTAAACTTACCAACTTCGTGAAGACCTTGTTAAAGCTGACACAAATGCGACTAAGCAACGAATTAGAAATGGATGTTTTCTCCTTGAGAGATGCTATTCATAATGCTGTTGCTACCGTGAAAACTAAAGCCGAAGATAAATCAATAGCCTTAAATTGCAATATCGAGCCATCAGTAGATGGAATCTTTGGTAATCAGTTTTCTATTGAAGAGATGGTTGCAAATCTACTGCTTAATGCAATTAAATACACTCCAGCAAATGGAACCATTGAGGTGAAGGTGAAAAACCATGAGGACTGTGTGTTGTTGGAGGTCGCCGATACCGGTATTGGAATACCAAAGGAAGAACAACCGAAGATATTTTGTGAATTTTATAGAGCCACCAATGCAAGGAGAGTCGAGCGGGACGGCACCGGCTTGGGGTTATCGATAGTAAAATACATAGTAGAGACGCATGGTGGCCAGATACAGATCGAAAGTAAGGAAGGTTGTGGGACTACCTTTAGGGTCACACTGCCAAAGACAAAGCAATTATAAGCAGGTAAGGCCGCTTCTGGCAGCTCACATTGTCTCATTTATGGGAATTGTGCCCCCCCTTATACCCCACAGATGGGAATGATTCGCATTTCATGACCTGCGGAAAGCAGACTTTCCTAATTCCCCACATTTTTATAACGGTGTTTTGACGCCTTTACAGGCAATAGGGCTTGTTTTGCAAGCAAAGGCTCCAAGTTTGGCACAGCAGTTGCACAACTCATCTGTACGGGGAAAGGTGCGCCTCGATATAGTCCGAGAATAGTAAATCAAGACAGGAAACAGGTTCGTTGCCATAGCTATTACGACAGCCGATAAGATGACCGAGATTTGCGACCTAAAGAAGCCCACATTCGTATACTGTATTATGAACTCTCGAACGAAACAGTTAGACAGATAGGACGTTTGAAGGTCGGCAGGTCAATAGGTGAACTGACTTCTTGTCAGGTTGAGAAGCTAAATCGTGAAACATATAAAAGACAAATTTGCGTCAGGGATAAACGTATTTAGGGAATTGAAGTTACCTGTAAAGATATTGTTGATAGGGGGGGTATTTGCGTTTTTTATCGCTGGCTCGCTCATTGTCACGGGTGAGCCGGGATTTTGCAATTCCTGCCACGTTATGAAGCCTTACTACGCCAATTGGCAGGCGTCGAGCCACTCTGAGGTGAACTGTACGAAATGCCATTTTGAACCGGGCTTTGTTAATTATATCAGGGGCAAGATTGTTGCTCCTGCACATTTGGTTAATTATGCGGTCGGCAGAGTCGGTACAAAGCCGAGTGCCACAATCAAAGATGTCTCCTGTCTGCGGTCGGAATGTCACAATTGTGAAGAGCTTATATCAAAGAATATTAACTACAATGGTATCAAGTTCACGCACAAAAATCATATCAAAAAAGTAATTGACGGGATGAAGATAGCCTGTGGCACATGTCACAGTCATTTTGAAGGAGACGAACACTTCAGTATAAATAATGATGTATGTTTTATGTGCCATTTCCTCAAAGGCAGTCAAGGCAGCAGTAAACCGGTTCAGACCAGTTGCCAAGATTGCCATGAGGTGCCAAATACGGTCATAGAGCGTGGATTCGTGACAATTGACCATGCCGAGTTTGTTTCCTATAAAGCAAGCTGCGAAGATTCGTGTCATAAGAAAGAGATGGAAAAGCAAAGCCAGGTGTCCGACAGTGTATGTCTAAACTGCCATAGCTATCAGAAAGGCCCGGAAGTTAATAGCGTCCAACTGCATGAAATCCACACTAATTGTGAAAAGGTGGAGTGCTTTGCGTGTCATGGAGAAATATCACATGGCTGGACAAAGGTGGCATCAGTTTCAGCTATGATGGACTGCCAGAATTGTCATAGCGATACTCACGAAGTCCAGCGTAGCATCTATACGGCTCAGCATCATCCACAAAACGGGGATTCTAAGATTATTCTAAGTCCCATGTTTCTTACTCATGTGGAATGTAGCGGGTGTCACATTGAGCAGGTGCGAAGAAGTTCCGGACCGTTAGACAGCTTTGGAACAGTAGCTAAGGCAGTCCCTCAAGCATGTGACATATGCCACGAGAAAGGAACCGGTCAACAATATATACCCTTCTGGCAAGAAAAAATTAAGGAGCTGTACGAGACGATAAATCGTAAGCTTAGTCAGCTTGAGGAACGGACACGGTACGAAACAAACAAACAACTTTCTGAGAAACTAAGTGAAGCAGTCAAACAGGCCAGTTCAATTCTGGAATCGATAGCATCTGATGGAAGCTGGGGCGTTCACAACTTTAAATACACTGAAGCAATGCTTCTTAAAGCAGATAAAATAATAACTGAAACACAATAGGAGCAATCATGGAAACGTATATTAAAGTTAAACATTCAAGAGCTGCTGGTATTGCTGTTACAGCAGTTGTGTTTATCATAACATTGACAAATCAGAGCTGGGCATTGCCTGCTGGACCCCACCACGCATTTTTGACAGGGCCATGGGAACTTGTGGTTAAAATAGGTCGCCAAGGAGAGGCACTGCGTTTCCCAGTTGAGGTTCTTGACGAGAATAAACCTCACAAACTTGATAGTACTTTGCCTATTATGAGGACACCAATCAAGATCAAGCTCGAACAATATGTCCCAGACTTAAAGTGGGAAACTACCATAGTCAACCACCCAGGCGGAGGAATAGTAGCCAAACTAAAAGTAAAACGCAAGGACTCAGAGCAGCAAATGTGGCTTAGCTCAAGCGATCCGTTTAGACAGTCGATATCTTCTGAGATTGGAGGTATCGCGATGAGGAGGCTCTACGACCCAAATAGCGTCAAGAAACTCCTGCGACAGCTAACCCATCCAGAGGCTGTTGGTATCCTTTCAGTCTGGCCTGAGAGTGCTAATTCGCCAGTGGAATACGTAGTCAGGCCTACAGAAACAACGACTATTTCGGTGTCTGAATATAAACTGAGTATCCAGGACTACATACCGCACTATTCGATTGACACAAAAACAAAAAAAGTAATCAGCCTCTCGGACAAACCGGTCAATCCTGCAATCAAAGTGAGTCTCAGCGATGGAGAAAATACTTATGGGCAGTGGCTTTGGGCAAAGTTTCCAACATTTTCGCACAGCAAGATAGAACTTCCCTTGCGTATGAGGTTTACTGATTTTAACCTCCGCGGTACGAAAGGAAAATACATTCTGGTGGTCGTACCTAAATCTGAGCCGTGGTTACTTTTTTCTGAAAAAGGACAAACCCGCGTAGAAAAAGCGGTGCTCGGTCGAGCTTATCCTTTCGCGGATAAGCAATACTCTTTTATTATTGAGAAGATTCTGGATGATGCAATCCTCAAAACAGATTGGAAAAACAATTCTGAGAATTTGCTTCATCCTGCCATTATCGCAACGATTGAGCAAAATGGTATATCCCAACAAGCTGTTTTGGAATTCGGTAAGCCTTACCACCAGCGTACTAAGTTTGGAACAATGGTGCTTCTTTACAGGCGTAGGCCAAAGGCTTCCAAAGCATCTGATTGAACGAATGCGCCAATAGAACTTTAACGACAAAGCGATCTAACGGAGCCACTACAATGTAGACTTGATAAGGATTAGAGGGTATGATAATGTCGGAGAAATTTAGTAATAAGTTAGTTATGTTGCTGATTAGTGGCCTAATTTCCAGTGGACTGGCGGTAGAAAAGCCAACTTCACGGCAAGAAACGTGCGTTACAGAAGAATGTCATGCCGATTATAGTAAAAAAGCGTATGTACACGGCCCGGTTGCTGTCGGCGAATGCGAATCCTGTCATAAGTCTGTGAATGATAAAGAGCATACTTTTGGGCCTAAGCGAAAGGGGCCGGACCTTTGCCAATACTGTCATCTGGACAAGACAATCAGGAAAAACCTGCACAATCCATCAGAAGAAGATAACTGTATTCAGTGCCATGACCCTCACAGCAGCGATAGCAAACTTTTCCTATATTCGTGCGGGGAATGTCATCAGGTAACGATAGGTATGAAATTCTTACATGGGCCGGTTGAGGCGGGAGAATGTACAGCTTGTCACGACCCTCACGGTTCCGACTATGAGAATTTATTACCTACCGAGCCGAATGAGCATTGTTTCTCCTGTCACGAGGTAACAAAAAACGAGCTGAAAAAGTTTGAGTTTATTCACGAGCCGATGAAAGGACAGTGCGCTGAATGCCATAATGTTCATGGAGCAAATAATGCGAAGATGCTTATAGATGAGGTGCCCGAACTGTGCTATCCATGTCACGAAGATATAAAGAAAATGGTCGAAACCGCGAAATATCAACATAGCGTTGTGACTGAAAAAGGTGGTTGTATGCATTGCCATACCCCACATGCTTCTACAGTTAAGTATGGTCTGAAGGCAGCCCCTATAGAACTTTGTATGACATGTCATGATAAGCCAATTGATATAAACAAAGATGAAGTACTCGAAGCTTTTACGGCTGAGATAGAAAACAAAAAGTTCTTGCACGGACCGATAGCTCAGAAGGATTGTGAAGGGTGCCACGTCAGTCATGGTAGTGAGCACTTCCGCCTTTTGGAAAAAGAATACCCTCCACAATTCTATGCGCCCTTTAGCGAAGAGAATTATGAACTCTGTTTTAGTTGTCACTCTGAGAGTATGGTACTGACAAAGCAAACTTTTGACCTTACCGACTTTAGAAATGGCAGCTTGAATCTTCACTTTTTGCATGTGAATAAGGAACGCCGTGGGCGGACGTGCCGAGCATGTCATGCTACACATGCGAGCAATCAACCCAGACACATTCGCAAAAGTGTCCCTTACGGAAGGTGGGACCTACCTATACAATTTGAAAAGACTGAGACCGGAGGTAGTTGTAAGCCAGGCTGTCATTTACCTTTTGCCTACGACCGCCAAACACCGGTTGTTTATGAGAGACCGCAGCCTGCAAGTATGAAAGTGAATTTAGAAAGTAGGCAAGAATTTTAGAAAGGTGGATTCCTTATGTCGCTACGACTGAAAAACAGTCTGCTTGGAATTCTCACATTTGCTCTAACAGCACAGGTGATGCTTTGGGCTGTTCCAAGCCAGGCCAAGACACGAAAGATAAAAGTAGGCGATAAAATGCCGGAGTTTTTCTTGGTAGATCCAAACAGGATTGTATTTGCGTATAGGCATAACCGCCAGCGGGTGTTAGCAATTGCCTTTCTATCGGCAAATCAAAAGCAATCAGAACGCGCAGTTGTTGATATTGAAAAGGTTCTTAGAGACCTACGTACAAAAGCTGAACCATTCGATTTTGTGGGCGTGATAAGCGAACGTGCAAAGAAAGATTTCTTTGAATCATACAAAGGAAAGTTGAAACTTACCATTCCCATATTGCTTGATACGGGATACCAACTGTGGGGCAAGCTCGGAATCATTGCCACGCCGACAGTGTTGATTGTTGGGAAAGATGACAAAGTTCTATGGATAAAAGCCGGATATGGTTATGACTTTGCTCCGGCTCTGCGGTCTCACTTGAGTTACGCACTGGGGGTCGCTGCCGAGGGTGCGCCCAAAGAATCAGTAGAGGTCAAAACACTAACGAGTACCACTCGGGACGCACGTGTGCGAAGACATCTGCAGATGGCAGAGATACTTAAGCAGAAAGGTCGGCTTGAATCTGCCATCGCCGAAGTCAAAAAAGCTAAAAGCTTAGACCCTAATTCGGTTGAAGTAGCACTCGAACTCGGAGAACTGCTGTGCGAGGCTAACAAAAGCAAAGCTGCTTTGGATGAAATTGCTAAGATAACAACCAGCAAAAAAGCGGAAAAGGCAAGGGTGTTCTTAATATCTGGATGGGCAAAGCGTCAAATAGGCGAACTTGATGCAGCCGAAAAGCTTCTGCTTGAAGCAACCAAACTGAACCCCAAATCCAGCCGAGGGTTTTTTGAATTGGGTAAGACTTATCAGGCTGAGGGCAAAAAAGACAAGGCACTTGCAGCATATTATCGCGCCTTGACACTGGTCTTTGGTGCAGAGCCAACCAGCCGCACTTTTCAATACTGATAAAAGCATTGGCTTACAATTCTTAGAAACGGGAAAATCCTCCCCCGTTGCACTGGCAGAGAACCTTTTTGTTTTTTTCAGTCCTGCAATTGCTGTTTTTATAGGTCGCTATGAACAGACATGTCTATCTTTAATAAAAGGTCAGGCCTTAGGCACGGAAGTTGTCACTAACTTTAGACACATAGAAGAATTTTTACTTGACGAGAGGATAGTGAATTTGGTAAAATAATATCACTGTCACGGAGGATATGAGGGTAAATGTTTTGTATCGGCCATTCTTTGTTCGTGTCCCTCTTGATTTTTAGGATTCGTATGAACCTGTGCGTACGGGTTTGACTTTGTCCCGGGTGGCAGTGAAAGATGGGCACTAAAGTTCGGTTTGGAGACATGGATATGACATGCAAAATTGCTAAAGTGAGTGTGTCATTAGTGTGTATAGGCTTGTTGGTGTTATGGGCAACATTGACGGCACAAGCATATCCTTCCAAGGCTTTTTATTGTAATGGTTGCCATGCGTTGGATAGCCCCATCACATGGATATCCGTTACTAAATTAGATGAGACTGACACATCATTAATATACTCTGTAATAGGCTCAGATAACTACAACGGCAAGGAAGGCTGGGCGGTTTTCGACGAAGGGGGCGCTAATATTGCTTATGGTTACAGTGCTGGATCTTTTACGCTCCCAAAGGATGGCCAGACATATCGGATTTTCTGGGTTGATGATTCTAATCCCTCTAAGGGGGGCAGCGCATTTGTGGATGAGACTACGCCGACTGTAGAGATACCTGGGGTAGCATTAGCTGACCTGGTGCGCAAGAAGGCTTGGCCGGAGCATCACCATTTTGACCTTTCTAAGGATGAGGATGGTGCACAAACCCTGTACGGGCTGGTGAGCAATCTGGGCACTGCCATAACCCGTGTCTGGGTGCACTTCGAGGTCATTGACGCCGAGACAGGACTTCCCATCGAGGAGCTGTGGGCGGTTGGGCCAGAACTTGAGCCAGATAAACTCGTACGTCTATCAATCCGCTGGTTTTATCCACCGGTTGGTAAGTATGAGGTTTTTGCAAGGTGTTGGTATGACTCAGATGGCGATGGTTCGATGGACGCTGCGGAAAAAATGAAAAGGTTTTCCTTTTCTGTCGTGCCCTGATGTTTTCGCTGAGAATACTAAGGTTTTAGTTTAGAAAAACGTTAGCGATTGGTAATTTGGAGGAATGGCTATGAAGTTAGGTGATATCAAAAGTGGTTTGTTTGTGGTTCTTGCAGCTTTGCTTATGCCAGCGCTTGTCATGGCTGCACACTCAGATTTACTTGGCTGCGACGGTTGCCATACGCCGCACGATGCAGCGGACCTGCCAGGGGTGCCTCTGTGGAGCGGTAATGAAACAACGTTAACGTTTACTCCGTATTCAAGCGCGACTTTGGACGCTGTGGTGGGTCAACCTGACGGCGCTTCAAGGCTGTGCCTAAGCTGCCATGATGGTGCCAATCCTGATTATGCGTGGATGGACCCAGAGATGGTTTTTTCTGCTGGAGAGTTGGTTAGCACGCATCCGATCTCGTTTGTATACGATTCAGCATTGGTTGGATTGGACAAAGGCCTAAAAGACCCTTCGGAACCCA
>JBHIDV010000007.1:0-22841 GCA_046760285.1 Sedimentisphaerales bacterium | reverse complement strand
AAACCTGCCTGAGTGGCAGGAGCCTTTAGGGGTTGAAAGTACGGCCTTCGAGCTGGGTGATGGGAAAGGCCAGTTTCGCGCGTGGGGCCGAGACAGGGATTACCGGGTGTTCTTCTCGGAGTTTTTGCCGGCTTTGTTTGAGAGAACTCTGGTGCTGGATGAATACAGTCCGGAAAGTGGTCGGTTGCAGTGGATATTCACGGGAGAGCGGGGCGGATTCACGGTTATAATCGACCAAAACAAGGTCAGCCTATTTCAACGGTTTTACGATTCATTTGCATTTAATAAGATAAAAAAGAGCAATACTCGTCATCCACAGTGGCAGAGGCCGACAGTGGAAGCGTCCTATACGGGGACTTTACGGGCGGTGACGGTTAAAATGGACCACAAGCTGGGCCTGTCGGTGGCCCTGAACGGCCGCACGGTTCTGCATCAGGTTTTTCTACTTGATGTCAGCCGACATCAGCTAAGGCTGACCGGCGGCAAAGGGACAGCTTGTGGCAGGATGCTTCAACCAGCACCCCAGTCCGCTATAATTCGCATCAATCCGGCAAGGCGGTATCAGACGATGATAGGATTCGGCGGCATCACTACGCCTACCGCCTATGCTCAACTTAGTGACCAGGGCAAGCACCGATGGTGGCAGCTACTGTGCGAGTACAACCTGCTTATTCAACGGGAATATCCGATAGGCAGACGACTGAATCACCGGATGGACAATTGGGGTCGGCTGGAAGATGCTACGCCGCACTATTACGGCGATAATTTCCCCAACGGCGAAATCAGCGACTTTGACTATATCAGGACACTGCGCCGGCTGGGAGGGAAAGTATGGTTTGAGTTCTGGGCTTTGCCGCCATGGGTCGGAGACAACGCGGAAAAATACGCTGAGGCCATGGTACGTTATTGTCAGGTCAGCAAGGAACGAACTGGTGCCCCGCCGGATATTGTCGGTGTTCAGAATGAGGTAAGGCAATCCACATCAATGTTTCACAACATGACACTTGCCTTGCGGCGGCAGCTTGATGAGGCGGGGTTCAAATCGGTCCGCATCCACATGAGTGATAGCAGCAGTCTGGCCGGGGGCATCAAGCGGGCTAAGCAATTTCGTAGTTCTGAAGCTGTTTGGGCGACGATAGACTATTCAGCCAGCCACATGTACGATTATCAGGGCTATTTTACTGACCCGGACGGCTTCGACGTTCGTCTGACGCAGTGGAAGCAGCTAACCGCCGATAAGCCGTTCCTCTCTACTGAGCTTTGTATAAATAATGACAAGTACCAGTTGGACTCGTATCGAATCGCGCTGACCATGGGCCAGTTGTACCATAAGAACCTCGTACTGACCGATGCGGTGGCCATCTGTTATTGCTGGACCCTTTTGAACGTGGTACAGCCGTCCTATGGCTGGACCCGGGCCCTATTTGTGCCGGACCGGTCGCGCGGTTTTGTACCTACTCCATCAAGCCATCAGTTGCGGGTGTTTGGTGCTTACAGCCGACGAATTCACGAGGGAATGGTTCGCATCGAGGCCAAGAGTGATACCGAGGACCTGCTGGTTTCGGCGTTTGCAGGTAAGGGCAAGACCGCAACGGTGGTCGTGTTGAATCGTGCCACAAAACCCCGGCAGTTGTGCATATTTTGGCCGGGCGTGACATTCAAAGAGATAGAGCTGACCGATCCATACCAGCAAAACGATATCCGGACGGCTCCAGCTTTGCTTAGTGATGGCCGGATGGAGGTAACAATCCAGCCCGGCGCGTTCCTTACATTAACTAATGTGGCCTTAGCAGGAAAGGGAAGACCATGAGCAAGACAAAAAGTTTGATTTCGGTGGGACTTGTATGGTTGTTCACAGCAGTTTCGGTTTTCGGCGATTATGAGGTTCAGGGACCCCGCCTTGCGGGAACACTTTACGATATACGCGACTACGGCGCCAAACCGGATGGCAAAACGCTGTGCACCAGAGCAATCCAAAAGGCAATCGATGAATGCGCCAGAGATGGCGGCGGCACCGTGTATTTGCCGCCCGGCAGGTATCTCGCCGGCACAATCTATATGAAGAGCGGCGTGACGCTGAAACTCGATGCCGGATGCACGCTTTTAGGCAGTACCGACCTTAAAGACTACCCGCCGACAGTGCCAGCCTTCAGGTCCTACACGGATAACTATACGGACAAGAGCCTCATTTACGGTGAAAACCTCGAGCGGATTGCTATCATCGGCAGAGGCATCATCGATGGCCAGGGCGGTTCGTTCAAAGGACCATACAAGGTGCGCCCCTATATGATTCGCTTTATTCAATGTCGAAACGTGATGGTTTCAGACGTGACCATCAAAAACTCGCCGAT
This sequence comes from Sedimentisphaerales bacterium, assembly GCA_046760285.1. Taxonomy (GTDB): domain Bacteria; phylum Planctomycetota; class Phycisphaerae; order Sedimentisphaerales; family Anaerobacaceae; genus JBHIDV01. The sequence continues at coordinate 20,490 of JBHIDV010000007.1, read as the reverse complement.
GTGGGTGCAGCACTACCTGGCCTGCGACGACGTGCGCATCAGCGGAATCACGGTCAGAAGTCACGTCAACCGCAACAATGACGGCATCAACATCGACTCGTGCCACAGGGTTATAATCTCAGACTGTAACATCGATTCGGGCGATGACGCGATTGTTCTAAAGAGCACTTCGGCCCGGCCGTGCAAAAATGTGGTGGTTAGCAACTGCGTTCTTAGAAGCACCTGTAACGCGCTAAAGATGGGCACCGAATCGAACGGCGGTTTTCAGAATATCGTCATTACCGGCTGTTCCATCTACGACACGCGTCTGGCCGGGGTGGCCCTGGAAATCGTGGATGGCGGGATAATGGACCGCGTGGTGGTCTCGAACATCACCATGACCAAAATCGGTGCGCCGATTTTTTTACGGCTGGGCAATCGTGCTCGGCCGTTTAAGAAGGATATGGAAAAACCTGGGATTGGCATCCTGCGCAACGTGACTATCAGCAATATCGAAGCAACCGGCGCAAATCCGACAGGCTGTGCGATTTCGGGACTGCCGGAGGCAAAGATAGAAAATGTTACTATTAGCAATGTGAGACTTTCGTTCGCAGGCGGAGGAACAAAAGAAGATGCGGTTCGCAGCATTCCTGAAAAGCCTGATGCTTATCCGGAGTACTCGATGTTCGGCAGACTTCCAGCTTATGGTTTCTATTGCCGTCATGTAAAAGGCTTAAGAATTAGCAATGTACAACTACAACTGCTAAAGCCTGACCAACGTCATGCGATTGTATTTGAGGATGTCCAGGACGCGATTACCGATGATTCTACAAAAGTATTCGTTCGGAATCGGCGATAGGTTTGGCCGACAGGGAAAGGCACAACTTGCTGCCTTGATAAAAGCAAAACAGCAGGGCGCCGACATTACGCCTGTCTGGAATAAGTCACACCGCGAGCACACGCTGGTAGGGACAGAACCGGCTGATACACGTAAAGAAGCAGACCAGGCCGTGAAGGTTTGCGGGTGGGATGGGCCTTATTTTGTGGACGCCGACCATATCGCCCTTATAAACGTTGACCAATTTATCGAATCGAGCGACTTTTTCACGCTTGACGTGGCTGATTTCATCGGCAAGCCGGCGGACAAAGATGATGTGGAATCTTTTGTCCAAAAGCACAAAAAATACATCGGTTCATTAGAAATTGCTGGTATTGATGAAACCTTGGAGGCCACTTATGATTTGCTAAGAAAGATAGCTGGTAAATTTCTGTTAGCAGTTAAGCAAGCTGGCAAAATCTATCGGCATATTGAGGCGGCTAAGGACGCTGAAAATTTTATTACCGAAGTTTCGATGGATGAAACCGAACAGCCGCAGACGCCCCTGGAGATGTTCTTCATCCTTGCTGCTATCGCTGATGAGGGCATCGGCGCTCAGACGGTCGCTCCAAAATTTACCGGCCGATTCAATAAAGGAGTTGACTATGTGGGTGACGTGGCAAATTTTGCCAAAGAGTTTGAATCGGACCTGGCGGTGGTTGCTTTCGCCGTCAAAGAATTCGGCTTGCCGAAGAGCTTAAAACTCAGCATTCATTCCGGCAGTGACAAGTTCTCTATTTATGAGCCGATAAATAAAGCATTGAAGAAATTTGATGCCGGGCTGCACCTCAAGACCGCCGGCACGACCTGGCTGGAAGAGCTCATCGGCCTGGCAATGGCCGGCGGCGACGGCTTATCAATCGCCAAGGAAATTTATGCAAAGGCAATATCACGGATAGATGAGCTTGCCCGACCCTATGCGGCGGTCATCGATATCAACCGGGCCGAGCTGCCTGCACCGGCGGATGTTGATAAGTGGGATGGCAAGCGTTTTGCTTCAACATTAAGGCACGACCGGTCGCGGCCCAATTATAATCCCAACTTCCGTCAGCTTTTGCACATCGCATACAAAATCGCTGCTGAAATGGGCCAGCGCTACTTAGATGCGCTGGACAGATATGAGGACATAATCGCCCCAAACGTCACAGAAAATATCTACGACCGGCATATAAAACCTATCTTTATGGAATAGTCAACTCATAGACATACGGCTTGCTTTGGCAGGTAATGTTCTTTCCAAATCTTGCTGGTCAGGCGGTCGTAGCTGTTGCCGTACGCTATCATGCCGTCATGGTACTCCGTATCGGCAAGAGCCTCGGCAGCGTCCTGGTCAATGGGCCGAGCGCCAGTCGCTTGCACGGCCTGGAGAAGCACCTCGAAATGGTCGCGAATAACACAGGGGCACAACCAATTACCCGTGTTTTCGGCTGGTTGTGCGTAGGCGTACTCGTCTTGCCATTGGCGAATTCTCTTAAATAGTGGCAATTGCAGAACCGCGTCCAGGTCTTGGCCTGCTCGAAAGAGCTCATAAATATTGCCCATGGAATACGGCACAAAGGCACAAGGTGTAATTTCGCCGTCCCAGGTGATGTGGAAGTATCCGCCTGGCCGACCGGCAGAGATACATCCATTGCTGGCGGTGCCGCTATTCCAGAAGTCCGCAATAAAGATCTTGCGCTGCCGTACCGTCCGCCAGGTTCGCTTGTACATCTCCAGACGTTGCTGCGGCGTGACCATCATCTCAAGCTGATGCCCCCGGCCGATAGGCATATACTGGAATATCCAGCCGTAGGTTGCACCTTGCTCATCGAAATAAAAGTCATTGAACACATCGCTCATTACAATCTCAGCATTTTGACGAGTCGCAGTGACAGAGATGCCGAAGGGAACTGCTGCCTCACGGAGATTTTCCATCGCCTGAAGGATTCGTCTGTGGACGCCTTTACCTCTTCTGGCGTCGGTCTGCTCTTGGAAACCTTCGACTGAAATTGCCGGCGTTATGTTACCCGATTTAGCCAGTTCCTTGGCTACTGATTTTGTTATTAAAGTGCCGTTGGTATAAACCAGGAAGAATTGTGACGGGTGTCTAAGGGCTATATCTATAAGGTCCAGGCCGTTATCTTGCCACATGAACGGCTCGCCGCCCGAGATAGCTGTAAAATACGAGCCCCACAAGCGTTCCTTTTCCGTGATAATCCGGCTGAATGTATCCCAATCCAGCTTGTCCGCTGAGCCGGAGTCGCTGCACGCGTAACAGCCTGTGCAGCGTAGGTTGCACCTTTTGCCCGGACTGACCAGGATGAACAAGGGCGGCTCAAAGCCCAGACGCTCGGCTGCTCGGCCTCGCCGCTCATTCAGCACTACATTGTCCAGAAAGGTATCGAGCAGCCGGCTAAGAACTGCTTTGGAGATTAGCCCCCGACTGATGCTTCGGTTCACGCTGTGCAGTACTGCAACAGCGATGTCATACTTGTCTCGCTGCACCTGTAGGGGCAATCCATCTGTGTTATTTTCAACGACAGCCTGCCAGAGCTTCTTTTCGACGAAGGGTAAGGCCGTCCGGCGGACTACCTCGTTGCTAAAAGCCGTGCGAAGTAGCGCCCTGAACGAGCCTTTCTGAAAAACCTGCTCAAGATCCATTGCCAAGCTCCTTTCTGTTATCTGAGTTTTGTGACTGTTGCTGGTGTTTTGCTATCCCGTGAAGGAATAGTTCGGTTACCGCTGCGACGGCGGCGTCGATGGATGTAGGTGCGCCCGAGCCAAGATGGCTCAGAGCGAAGGCGTTGGTAAAGCCATCGAGTGTCTTGGCTATTAGTTTGGCATCCAGGGGTTTAAGAAGGCCTTGCTGAATTCCTCGCCACATAACGGCGGTGAGGTCTCGAAGCATTGAATCGTATTTCTCGCGGACCGCCTCAGGCAGGATATGGTCAACGTCTATGCGGGGCACATCCACCTGCCCCAAATACAAGCGGAGGAACGACCAGTTTTCGTGCAGGAAGGTCATTTTGGCGTAGATGAACTTCTTAATCTGGCCTTGAACCGACCGAGCGTCAGCCATCTCTTTGCTGACAAAAACGACCAGTTCATTCACTTTCGTCTCAATGACTTTTTCGTAAAGCTGTTTCTTGCTGCCAAAATATGAATAGATGGTTCCCAGGGCGAACTCCGCCTTCAAGGCGATTTGGTGCATTGTCGTCCGGAAAAATCCCCGTTCGGCAAATATCGACTCGGCCATGTTCAGTATGTGTTTGATGTGTTGCTGATGCTCTCGCTCGCGACGTGGGCTTGATTTGAACACTTTTATAACTCCTTCTAAACAAAGAGATAAGAATTTTTAATATACTCGTATCAAGATTAGAATGTTCATTCTAATTATAGAAGGCAAGCTCAGATTTGTTCGCTAAAAAATAAAAAAAATGGGTAAAAAGATAAATAAATGCATGCACTGCTCCAGGTTGGTCCTGAAGGTAGCAGTTCATTGGGGCGGATATAAACATGAAGATTTTGCATTTGTGTAGAAAAGGGCGAAATCGTGCCGATAATAAGTTACGTCCAGAAGGGGCTGCAGTTTTTAGTTACTTTGAACATAAGTTTTTATAGGACTTTTTATTAGTGTGAAGAAGCAAATCGCAAATCGCGAATCGCAAATCGTGAATGTCCGGGGCTGCCAGCCGCGAAAATCGGCGGCTGGTCTTAGCCGTGCTATCGAATGTCTGGGCATCGGTGCGCTGTTATTGCTCTTGTGCAGTTGCGCCAGTTTCGATATAGGTGATTGGCCGAGCAAATTTGTCTATCCTCATAACGACCCGCCGGCAAATTGGTGCGGCTGGATAGGGGCCTTTTGCGCATACTATTTGCTGTATTATGTTGGGCCGGGGGCCTTTGTTATACTGGCTTGTGGTGTTTGTTTTCTGGTTGTCCGGCTCACTACTCGGCCTATAGGTCAGCCTATACTGCGAGCGATCGGGTTAGGGCTGCTCACGGTCGCAGCTTCGAGCAGTTTTTATCTGTTATGGCCTCATCGCAGCTATGGTTTGCCGATGGGTTCCGGCGGAGTGCTGGGCGTGGCCACCGCTGTGTTTTTGCAGCAGTTTTTTGCCTCGCTGGGGACGTTCATACTAATTGCAGCTACCTGGATTGTTGGCGCCGTTCTGTTAGCGGATAGTCTTATTCTATGGGTTCTGGCCGCCTTCGGTATGGTAGGCAAAAAGTTGCTTGCTGTGGTGGCCCCGGCGTGGGCAGCGGCCAGGCAGCAGTCAGAGGCCCTGAGCGAGATATGGCAGAAATTAAGTGCCAGACAAAAATTTCAGATGGCAAAGGGAGGACCGCAAATCGCCAATGGCAAATTGCAGATTGCGAATGGCAAATCGCAAATCACCAATGGCAAATCGACAAGCGATAATCGACAAGCGATAAGCGATATGCGACAGGCGACAAGCGATACGCGATATGAGGATTATACCCTGCCGCCATTGGAGTTGTTGGCTGAGCCGCAGTATTGCTTCGCTGCGGTGCAGGAGAAGGTAGTCAAAGCAAAAGCAACTGCTTTAGAAAAATTGCTGGCAGAGTTTAATATTACAGCACGGGTTGTCGCAGCGGAAACCGGGCCGGTGGTGACAATGTTTGAGCTTCAGCTGGCAGCAGGGGTTAAGGTCAGCCAGATTAGCACGCTTTCAAACGATATGGCTCGTGCGTTGGGTGCCGGTGCAGTGCGGGTGGTAGCTCCTTTGCCGGGAAAACATACCATAGGCATTGAGGTGCCAAACAGTGAGAAAGAAAAAGTCCGGATGAAAAATATGATGGAATTAGCGGGTAGCCGACCTCAGGGTATGGAGATACCACTATTTTTGGGCAAGGATTCGTCCGGAGAAGCTCTGGTCTCGGACCTAACGGCCATGCCGCATTTGCTTATTGCAGGCACGACCGGCTCGGGCAAAAGCATCTGTATAAATAGCATCATTACGGGCATACTGCTTACCAAGCGGCCGGACGAGGTCAAGCTGATCTTGATTGACCCTAAGATGGTGGAGATGACCGCATTTAATATTATTCCACACCTGATGTGCCCGATAGTCACCGAGACTCAAACTGCTGTTCAGATACTGGAGTGGGCCACGGTGAAGATGGACGAGCGTTACGCCCTATTGGCCGAGGCAAGGGTGAAAAACGTAGCCGAGTATAATCGGCTCGGCCCGGATGAGATTATTAGGCGGTTCGGCCCAAGTAGCCCTGAGGAAGAAGCCAAGATTCCCAAGAAACTGCCGTATATTGTCATAATAATTGATGAGCTGGCTGATTTGATGATGACCGCACCGAAGGAGATAGAATCTTTTATTGTTCGCCTGGCCCAGAAAAGCCGGGCGGTGGGTATTCATATCGTTTTGGCTACACAGCGGCCGCAGGCCACGGTTGTCACCGGGCTAATAAAGTCAAATATGCCCACCCGGATTGGTTTTCGCGTGGCGGCCAGACTGGATAGCCGAATTGTCCTTGACCAAAACGGTGCCGAGACCCTGCTGGGCGAAGGGGATATGTTGTTTCTCAAACCCGGCACCAGCGATTTGATCCGGGCCCAGGGCACTTTCGTTGATGAGGCGGAAGTAAAGCGGATAGTCAGGTATCTAAAAGACATTGCCCAGCCACAATTTGCTCCTGAGCTTACGCAGTTGAAGAAGCTCGATGCCTCTGAGATGACAAAGGATGAGTTGTTTGATGATGCGGTTCGTATTGTTTTGGAGACCCAGCGGGGAAGCGTCTCCTTGCTTCAGCGCAGACTTAATATTGGCTATGCTCGTGCTTCGAGGATGATTGAGATGATGGCGGCAGCAGGGATATTAGGTGAGTACAAAGGCAGCCAGGCGCGGGAGGTGATGATGACGGTCGAGGAGTATGAGCGAATCCGCGAACAAATGGAGACCGAACAGGAAGGTTCTGCTGAGAGTGGAGATTCATCCGAATCGAGTTATATCAGGGGACCCCAGCCGCGAAAGATGGCGGCTGGGAGCCCCAGTGAAGGTCAGCGAGGTTACGTCTCGGTTGATAATCAGCAGGACTAACAATTTAGCATATCGCTTCGGCACGCAGCATTCTTTTCATAAAAAAACGCCCTTTTTAGTGCTAATATCATTGTTATACCAATTGTGAATAATTAAGGCGCTTATTCGTGTCATTTCGAGCGAAGCTCCCCTTTTTGCTTTCGCAAGAAAGCAGGGGAGCGGAGTCGAGAAATCTGTTTTTTTAATAGATTTCCCCACTACGGGCCACTTTGCTATCTTCGGTCGAAATCACATAAGTGCAAATTTTAATCACAATTGGTATTATTTGCTCAAAGAGGAAAAAGGGTTGATTGATTACGCAATACGCGATACGATATCCGTAGTACGAGAATACCCGGTGGTGTAATGGTAACACAGGAGGTTTTGGTCCTCCCGTTCCAGGTTCGAATCCTGGCCGGGTAGAGAGTTCGAACCTGCGGTAAAACCGCAGGCTAAATATTATTTAGCCCCGCGTTTCACGCAGGGTTTTAGGCACGGGAAGTGAAAAAATGGCAGAAAGAGTGGCAATAATAATGGCGGCAGGAGTCAGCAAAAGAATGACTACGCAGCTTCCGAAAGTGCTGCACGAAGTATGCGGGCGAGCCATGTTAGCCTATGTGCTGGATGCCTGCCGGCAGGTCGGCGTGGTAAGGATATATGCTGTGGTGGGCTTTGGTAGTGAACAAGTCAAACAGCAATTCGCTCAGGATAAAGATATTGTCTGGGTCCATCAAGACGAGCAATTGGGAACAGCTCATGCGATTTTGTGCTGTAAGCAGTATTTGAAGGATTTCGAAGGCCAAACTCTGGTCCTTTGCGGTGACGCGCCATTGGTCAGAGGTGAAACGCTTAGCACGCTTATAGGAAAGCACGAGATGGAGCAGGCAGCAGCGACGTTGGCTACCGCTGTTCTGGATGACCCAAGAGGCTATGGCAGGATAATTCGGGATAAATACGGCAATATCCAGGGTATTGTGGAAGATAGCGACTGCAACAGAGAACAGTTAGCTATTAACGAGATTAATCCCAGCTATTATCTGTTCCATAACAAGATTCTTTTTGAGGCGGTCGAGCAGGTTAAGCCCGACAATGTCAAACAAGAGTATTATCTGACAGATGCGCTGTCCCGTATCATTGCCACAGGTCATAAAGTAGTAGCGGTTACAGCGGTTCGGCCCGAGGAGGCGATGGGCGTCAATAGTAGACGTGAGTTGAGCGTAGCCAGTAAGATTATGCAGCAGCGGATCCAGAAAGAGTTGATGGAAAACGGCGTGACCATAGTCGACCCTGACAATACCTGGATTGATGCCAGAGCACAGGTCGGACAAGATACAGTGATTGAGCCGTTTACTTATATTCACGGCGAGGTTAAAATCGGCAGGAGCTGTCGAATCGGGCCGTTCGCTTACCTCAGACACGGCACGGTTCTGGAAAATGATGTGGTGTTAGGCGTCTATACGGAAGTCAAGAATTCAATGTTGGCTGATGGTGTTCGAGCACGACACCACAGCTTTATCGGTGATGCTACTGTAGGACGTAATGTCAATGTGGGGGCCGGCTCGATAACTGCCAATTTCGATGGCCAGAACATAAATCAGACTACTATAGGTGATGACTGCTACATCGGTTCAGGGGCAGTACTTATAGCGCCGCTGGTGATAAAAGACGGCACGCATATAAACGCCGGGACAGTAGTTACGCAAGAAAGCATCGATAAGTTAGGGCAGGGGACCCCAGCCGCGAAAGATGGCGGCTGGGAGCCCCAGAAGGACAGGGCAGATGTTTCTCGAAGACAATCTTAAGGTATTTGCTGGCAGCAGTAATTCAGTATTAACCAGTGCAGTTTGTAAGTATTTGAAGATTCCGCTGGGCGGCGCCAACATCGATACCTTCCCGGACGGCGAGAAGCACATCAGGGTGGAGGATGATGTTCGCGGGACGGATTGCTTTGTGCTGCAGTCGACATGTAGGCCCGTGGATGAGCATTTGGTGGAGCTTCTAATCTTCCTGGACTGTCTGAAAAGGGCCAGTGCCAGGCGCATCACCGCGGTTATTCCTTACTTTGGCTATGCCCGACAGGATAGAAAAGATGAAGGACGAGTGCCCATTACCGCAAAGCTGGTGGCCAATCTTATTGCTACCGCCGGCGCCGACCGGGTCCTGGCGATAGACCTGCACGCGCATCAGTTGCAGGGCTTTTTCGACATACCGGTCGACCATTTGACCGGCGAGCTGGTATTGAGCAAGTATTTTAGAGACAAAAAGATTAGTAATTTGACGGTGGTCTCGCCGGATGTAGGTAACATCAGAATTGCATCGAAATATGCTTCACATCTGGGTGGGGACCTGGCGATTGTGCATAAAAGAAGGATGAGCGGCAGTGAAATAAAGGCCTATGAGATTATAGGCGACGTCAAAGATAGAAATGTCTTGATGTGCGATGATATTATAGCTACTGCCGGAACGGTCTGTGGAGCGGCCAAGCTGGTTAAGGAACGCGGAGCAGAAAAAGTATATGTAGGAGCCACGCACGGCGTCTTCGCCACGCAGGCAATTAAGCGACTGGCAGAGGCGCCCATCGATGAGGTGGTGGTTACCGACACCATACCCCTGAATGAAGAGGCTAAAAAAATTGGCCATATTAAAGTGTTAAGTGTAGCGGCTATGTTGGGTGAGGCAGTCAGAAGAATTCACAGAAATGAATCGGTTAGCAGCTTGTTTAATAATATTTGAAGGACGTGGCTAAATTGTCACTCCCGAAATGTAAATAAAAGACTATGAACGAAAAACCTTCAAATTTGCCGAACTGTTATTCGCGCAGAGATTTTCTGGAAAAGGCTGGGGCGGGTATGCTTTTGGCAGGAACATCGGCTGCGATGGCAGCGCCTCTGTTGGCAGCCGATGCTACGCCTGAGCCAGGGACGTACAAGCCTCTTGATTCGGCTAAGAAGGTTCGTGTCGGTGTTGTTGGAGGTGGATTCGGTGCTTCTTTCCAGTGGCACCTGCATCCGAACTGTATCGTTCAAGCAGTCAGTGATTTAAGGCCGGACCGCCGAGACAAATTGATGAAGGTTTACAAATGTGAACGTTGTTATGAGTCGCTGGAAAAGCTTATCCTGGATAAGAATATTGACGCAGTTGCGGTGTTCACCGGCGTTCCTGACCACGCCCGTCACTGCATTGCCGTTATGAATGCCGGTAAACATGTAATGTGTGCGGTGGCGGCCTGCCTGACCTTGGAGGAGGCAGAGCAATTGCGAGAGGTAAAAGAACGAACAGGCCTTAAATACATGATGGCTGAAACCAGCTACTATCGGCCGTACACCATCGCAGCGCGACAGCTATACAATCAAGGAGCTTTTGGTGAGCTGTTCTACAGTGAGGTGGAGTATTATCATCCGCACGATGATGCCTTTGTGAAGCGGTATTGGTATTATAATGGTAAGCGCACCTGGAGGTACGGTTACCCACCGATGCACTATCCGACACATTCGACCGGCTTTTTGGTAGGCGTGACTAAAGAGAGACTGACGCAAGTATCTTGTCTTGGTTTGGGCGCTCTTAAATATGATAGCTATGGCGTGGGCAAAAATCAATACGATAATCCCTTCGATACTTGTGTGGCCCTGATGAAAACCGACCGTGGTCATATATGCCGATGCAATGTAGTCTGGGCAGGCACCAATTTCGGTGAGCGGGCTCAGTGGTTCGGCACTAAGATGAGCTTCTTTACGCCTAACCATGCCAGTGGACAGCCGTTCCGTATGCACGGCCCAGGGGCACCAACATGGACAAAGCTGCCGGATTATCTGCAGCGGCTGCCCCAGCCCATGCGAGTCAAAACAGGCCACGGTAATTCACATACTTTTTTGACGCATGAATTTATCGCTGCGATTGTCGAAGACCGCGAGCCGGTGATTGATATTTACGAGTCACTGGCTATGACTGTCCCAGGGATTATCGCTCATCAGTCGGCGCTAAAAGCAGGAGAACAACTAAAAGTGCCTAATTTTGACCGTGCCAGTAGTTAGTGTTGGCCAAACCAAAGGAAAGTGGTGATTGAAGTGAGAGGATTATGGAAAAGACATTGCGTTTGAAGGCAGAAATTCGCCGGCAAATCGGTTCAAAAGCGGCGGCGAAGGTACGTAAAACCGGCCAAATACCCGCTATTATATATGGCCATAAGCAAAAGCCAGTGGCTGTTTCGCTAAATGCGCATGACTTTGTGGAAGGACTGCACCACGGACATCGGCTGATGGATGTGCAGATCGGTAAAAAACCACAGAAGGTAATCGTAAAAGACCTGCAATATGACTATCTGGGAAAAGACATTATTCATGCGGACCTGATGAGAGTTGAGGCAGGCGAGACCATTACGGTAACGGTTCCTATCGAACTTAAGGGCGTAGCAAAGGGCGCTGAAGAAGGTGGTATCATTGCCGAGCATACCGACCATCTGGAGATTGAGTGCAAGGCAACCGATATTCCGGAATCTATTGTGGTCTCGGTGAAGGATATAAACGTCGGTGATGCTTTACATGCCCGTGATATCCAGCTTCCTGATGGTGTTAAGCTGGTAAGCGATCCGGAGACGCTGATTGTCACTTGTAGTTTGGTCGCAGCGGCAAAGACCACCGAAGAGCTCGAGGAAGAAGCACCTGCTGCTCCTGAGGTTATTAGCGAGGCGCAAAAGACTAAGGAGCAAGAGCAAGAAGAACCCGCGCCAGGACAGACTAAAGATTGAATACGATGGATATCAGAATATCAGGAAACCAGGATGTAGGATACCAGGACATCAGGGTATCAGGGAAAACTATACTGCCTTTGGCAGAATTAGCCTGATGACCTGATAGCCTGATAATCACTACCTGATAACCTGATGACCTGATAGCCTTAGATTAGATGCGAGATGCGATAAGCGACAAGCGAAATGACATTAAGATGGTTGTCGGCCTGGGGAACCCGGGCGATGAGTATGTCGATACGCGGCATAATCTCGGCTTTAAGGTCATCGACTCGCTGGCTGAGGCCCTGGCGGTAACAGTAAAAAACAGAAAGTTCGGTGCACGTTTTGGCCAGGCCGAGTTTGCAGATAAAAAAATAATATTGTTAAAGCCGTGGCAGTTTATGAACCGTAGTGGCCAGGCGGTTGCCACTGCAATGGGTTTTTACAAGCTGGCGGAAAGCGACCTTATGGTAGTAACTGACGATATGGCCCTTGCCCCGGGCAGAATTCGCATCAGGAAAAAAGGCTCAGCAGGCGGACACAATGGTCTGGCTGATATCATAGACAAAATCGGCACCCATGAGTTTGCTCGATGCCGCATCGGAATTGGCCATAGCGACGAGCAGGTAGCTTATGATTATGTCCTGGATAAGCCGAGCCAAACGGACAAACCACTGCTGGATGAAGCCGTCATCACAGCGAAAGATGCGGTGCTTTGCTGGATTGAGTTTGGTATAGAAAAAGCTATGAACGAGTTTAATAGACCGTAAAATAAAGCGAATCGCAAATGGCAAATCGCCAATCGCAATATCGCGGCTGGGTGGCAGCCTCAAGCGCAGCTTGGGGATGGCACAGTGGCGTAACCATCCCCAAATCCTTCGGATTTGAGGCTGCCACACATCGCGAATCGACAAGCGATACGCGACAAGCAATTTGCGATAGGCTGGGAGGTAATTAGCCTTGAAAACGGCGGTGAAAAAGTTATACGAGGCGATGTTCCTGGTGGATTCGGCTCAAGCAGGCTCAGACTGGGATGGAGTTTTAGCAACTATCAAGAGCATACTTCAAAAGGCTGAAGCTGAGATTGTCGAGCTTCGAAAATGGGCCGATAGGAAACTGGCCTACCAGATTGACCACAAAACCAAAGGCACCTATATTCTTTGTTACTTTAGGGCCGATGGCAAAAGGATTGCCGAGATTAAAAGGGACGTTCAGCTCTCGGAGCGAATTATGCGCGTTTTGATTCTAAATGCCGAAAAATTGATAATCCAAAATCGCCAATCGCAAATCGACAAGCGATAAGCGACAAGCGTCAAGGAGCTTAATTATGGCTGGTTTTAATAAAGTCTTTCTGATGGGTAATTTGACTCGTGACCCCCAGCTATCATACACGCCGAACCAGACGGCGGTGGTGGATTTTGGTCTGGCTACCAACCGCCGATGGACCGGCCAGGACGGCACGCAACGTCAGGAGACCTGTTTTGTGGATTGCCGAGCCTTTGGCCGACAGGCCGAAAATATTAACAAGTACCTGACCAAGGGCAGAGCTGTATTCGTCGAAGGTAGGCTGACCTTTGAGAGCTGGACGGCTCAGGATGGCACCAAACGCAGTAAGCATAGAGTGACAGTGGAGAGGTTTCAGTTTCTGCCGGGCACCGCCCAGACAGGTCTCGACCAAGCCGAGCGGGACATAGACGAGACCGCCGCTTCGCGCCAGTCCAGCGGCGTAGATTCTACAGTTGGCCAGCAAAGCCCCGGCCCAATTGAACCGCAAGCAGGAACGAAACCCAAAGCAAAGATGCCTCTTACGCCACAGGACAATTGGGGCGGGGCTGATATACCGGCAGACGATATACCCTTTTAATTGGTGATTGGCCACTGGTAAGTTGGTAACTATTTAACCATTACGAGTTAAAAGATGGGAACAATGCAAACAAGAGTTGATAAAAGAAGAAAATCGGGCTTTCCAGGTACTCGTGAGCAGACACAATGTCGGTTCTGCCGAAATGGTGTAAAATATGTTGACTACAAGGACGTGGAGACTCTGGCCAGGCTGCTAACTAATCGCGGCAAGATATACTCGCGCAAACGCAGTGGCAACTGCGCTAGTTGTCAAAGAAAAGCCCAGAAGGCCATTAAACGCGCCAGGTATATGGCTCTACTGCCGTTTACAACGTAATGAATATCGAATAACGAATATCCAAATTCGAATTTCGAAATTTCTTGTTCGATATTCGATATTCAAGGAGTATGAGTATGAAGGTTTTGCTTTGTGGGGATATTAGCAAACTCGGCTGGTTTGGAGATGTGGTGGAGGTAAGTGACGGGTATGCGCGCAACTATTTACTGCCTGCCGGCCTGGCGAAGGTAGCCACTGATGATAACATAAAAGCTATTGCCCAGGAAAAAGCCAAGCGGGCAGAGAGGCGGATGAAGCAGCGTAATCGGCTGGTCGAGGCGGCCAAAGCGGTAGAGGCAGCAGAGGCTGTTTTGGCTGCTAAAGCCAACGAGCAAGGGGTTTTGTTCGGCTCGGTTACTGCCAGCCAGATAGCAGCTAATCTGCGCCAGCAGGGTTTTGAAGTAGCCGATGAGGTGGTGCAGTTGCCGCATCATATAAAGCAGGTTGGTACTCATACTGTCACGCTCAAATTTGCTGACGATTTGACCGCCACGGTCAGCGTGGTAGTCGTGCCTGAAGGCGCGGATATTACCGCGGAGCAAAACCAAGCTCAGTCCGTCGAGAGCGCATCGCTGGATGACGCACAAGACAGCAAAGAAGGAGGCGAAGCTGATTAGTGCTTAAAAGACTGCTGGATGAAATTAGCAGAGGACAGGATATCAGCTCATCAGGATATCAGTATGCAGGATATCAGGAAATCCGGTTATCAGGAAAAGATACAGCAAAAAGTAAGGTTAACCTGGTCTTCTGATACCCTGATAGCCACTACCTGATAGCCTGGTAACCGGGGATGATCAATCATTTCTGCAGATAGCAGTTCCAACGGCGCAAAGCCGTACAAATCGAATCTTTGACTGGCTCAGCTCGCCACCCGCCTGCTGGTGACCGGAAATAGATGACAGAAACAGAGGGCAGATGGTCCGTCGGTGGTGGACCGTAATTGCAGTGCTGCACAATAATTAAAACAAGGTTTGACAGACTGGTTGGCCGGTATGTAAAATTCTATGTTGGCTAATCGCAAATCGCATATCGCAAATGGCAGCTCGCGAATCGTGATATGCGATAAGCGAAATGCGATAGGAAGGAGCTGGACCATGGCAAATAAGGAAGGAATCGGTATGGCAGAGTCCGCCCACGGCAGCCCCGGGGTATTGGCTAATCGCACTATGCCCGAATCGCTGGCCGCTGAGGCGGCGGTGCTCGGCTCAATGATAATCGACCCGGTCTGTATCAGCCAGGTCATCGAGCAGTTGGACCGCACCGCCTTTTACCGCGTCGAGCATCAAATGATATTCGATGCCTTGATTGCACTGTACGAGAGAAACCACGGCGAGGCTATCGATGCAGTGCTGCTTCGTGACGAGCTGGAAAGGCAAGGCAAGCTCGATGCGGTCGGCGGCGTAGAATATCTGGGCAAGGTTATCGAGTCTGTGCCTTCCTCAGCTAACGTGATGTATTATGCAGGGATTGTCAAAGATAAGTTGCTGCTGCGGGAGATGATTGCCGCTTGCAGTGAGATTTTAGATGATGCATATAGCCAGACTGGTCAGACCAGCGAGACGCTTGATGCGGCCGAGCGGAGGATTTTTGCCGTCACAGATAAGAATATTAGGGGTACAGCTACGGCGCTGCGGGATCTGGTTAGCCGTACTTTCGAGCTGATAGAAAAGCGCGAGGGCGCAACTGTTACTGGTCTTGCGACCGGCTATTTCCAGTTGGATGAGTTAACCTGCGGCCTGCATGATGGCGAGATGATAATCCTGGCGGGCAGACCCAGCATGGGAAAGACCTCCTTAGCATTAAATATTGCCGAGTATCTGGCCGCAGTGGAGAAGGTGCCGGTGGCGGTGTTCTCGCTGGAGATGAGTAAGCAGCAGTTGGCGGAAAGGTTCTTATCCGCAAATAGCGAGGTTGATAGTCAGAGAATTAGAAAGGGCATGCTCAGCACCGAGGATTACGACAGACTCAAGGCGGCTTGCGGCCAATTATATGAAGTGCCCATTTACATCGATGATACGTCATTGTTGACGCCGCTGGAACTCAGGGCCAAGTGCAGACGCCTCAAGAGCCTTTATGGCGTACGGACTGTTATAGTGGACTATTTGCAGTTAATGCACCTGGGCAGCCGAGCCGAGTCGCGGCAGCAGGAAATTACTACCATTTCCAGGTATATAAAGGCTCTGGCTGGCGAGCTGAGCATTCCTATTTTGGTTCTGAGCCAGTTGAACCGGGCGCCGGAGGGCCGAGAGGACCATCGCCCACGGATGAGTGACCTGCGGGAAAGCGGAAGTATTGAGCAGGATGCGGATGTGGTAATACTGCTGCACCGGGAGGATTATTATCGCCGCGGTGAAAGGCTGGAGCTGAGTGATAGGCAGGACAGTACGGTTTATAGTAGCGACGATGGTCTCAGAGAAGCCAATACTGCCGAGTTGATAATTGCCAAGCAGCGTAACGGCCCGACCGGCACCGTGAAGTTGGTGTTCAGGAAAAAGATTATGCGGTTTGAGAACGCTTCGTTCGTAGAGGAGCAGGCGGCGCCGTTTTGATGAACTCGGCTGGGTGGCAGCCTCAAGCGCAGCTTGGGGATGGCAAAGCCTTGATTAAATCAGGGGGGCATAACCATCCCCAAATCCTTCGGATTTGAGGCTGCCACACACCACGAATCGCAAAGCGACAAGCGATTAGTGCTTTGCAGGATGCAGGATGCAAAATGCGACTTTTATTGTTTTTGTATCTATGGGAATTTTAGCTTCAGGTTGTACATTTATGGATGCTGGTCCGGTTAGCCCTCAGGCCCGCCCTGAGCGAAGCCGAAGGGTTTACCCTGAGGGTTCAAACCGGCAGGAGGGCCCCGAAGCCGAGCCCCAAATAAATTTGGCTGCTATGCAGGCAAATACCATCAGCTCGATTGATTTTGTAGGCAACCGTAAGTACAAGGACAACGTCCTTCGCCAAAGAATCGACTTAAAGGTGGGTGACTACCTTGACCCTATTTTGGTTGAAGCGGGCAGAAGAACCATAGCTGAAATCTACCGCAAGATAGGTTACCCCTTCGTCCAGGTGACGTGGGATAAGCAGAAATTCTCGCAGGGCCATCTCACTTTTACCATTGACGAGGGCCCCAGGGTCCAGGTCCAGAAGGTTTCGTTCAGCGGCAATGATATGATAAAAACTGGGACGCTTAAAAAGGTCACCAAGACAAGGCAGAAGAAGTGGTTTTATTGGCCCTTCTACTATACTGAAGAGACGGTGACTGAGGATATAGAAAGGCTGGAAAATTTCTATTATGAAAGAGGCTTTCTCGATTACCGCATATCGGCTAAGACCGCCTTTACCGATGACAGACGCAAAGTCCGAATCACTTTCATCATTGATGAAGGGCCCATCTATCGCGTGGGCAGGATTTTCTTTGTCGGTAATGAGTACTTTGACGAAGCTCTGCTGGCCGCCGAATTGCAATTAGAGCCGGGACAGGTCTATATTAAGCGAAAGGCTGAAGCAGACGCTAATCGGCTGGGTGAGCTTTATCACGAGCATGGCTTTATCGATGCAGAGGTTAGCCCGCAAGTCAAATTTGTCTCAGATGCCAACGTGGTTAATGTTGAATACAGGGTCGCTGAAGGCAAGCAGTTTCGGATCGGCCGAATTGACATAACCGGCAACGAATTTACGCAGGACAAGGCCGTTCGTCAGGTGTTAAACGAGTATGGCTTTACGCCAGGGCAATTGTACAACGCCAGTATGGCTCCTAAGCAGGGGGCAGGAAAGTTAGAAGAATATGTCAAAAGGAGGGTGCTTGCCGAGCAGGTAATTATCAGGCCGGTAGAGCCTGCCAGTGGCGCAGCGGACCAGAAGGATATTAGAGTGGATATAAAAGAGGGCCTGACCGGTATGGTCACGCCGGGCGTTGGCGTCAGTAGCGACCTGGGCTTCAGTGGCCATCTAATTTATCGCCAGCTTAATTTCGACATTACGGATTGGCCCGAAAGCTTCAAGGAGTTTATCACTATGCAGGCCTTCAAAGGCGCAGGCCAGAAGCTGGAAATCGAGCTGGCGCCGGGGACAGAAGTCAGTAGATACAAGGTTGATTTCAGCGACCCTTACTGGCGAGATAGACCCACCAGGCTGGATGTACGCGGCTCAAAACTGAATTGGTTTAGAAGAAGCTACGACGAGGACAGGCTCAGAAGTTTTATCGGCTTTGAGCAGCGACGCAAACACAACTGGCGTAGAAGTCTATCGGTAAGGGCTGAAAATGTTGACATCGAAAGTATCGATTTTGATGCGCCCCAGGAAATCAGGTCGGTTGCGGGTAACAATAACCTGGTGGGCCTGAGAGTGGGTGTAGGAAGGGATTTGACCGATGATATAATCAGGCCGACCAAGGGCTATACTTTTAATGCCGGCTATGAGCAGGTCATCGGTGACTACACATTCGGTATACCAGAGGGCACATACGTGTGGTACAAGACGCTTTATGAGGATGTGTTGGAGCGAAAAACTGTTTTAGCTACAAAACTGCACGCAGCAGTTACGTTAGGCGATGCTCCGCCTTTCGAGAAGTTTTATGCCGGCGGCTCATACAGTATTCGGGGTTTTGAGTATCGGGGTGTAAGTACCAGAGGCCTACAAACCAACGTCGCCAGCCCGCAGCGCAAAGACCCTATCGGCAGCGACTGGATATTTTTAGCTAATACCGAGGTAACTATACCGCTGATAGGCGATAATCTTGCAGCTTTATTTTTCGTGGACAGCGGCGCGATTGATTCAGGTCCCTATCGTATTTCGCTGGGTACGGGAATACAAATCCTCATACCCTGGTTGTTTGGGCCGGTGCCGATGCGGTTTGAACTGGCTGTACCGCTTAAGAGAGATGATGGTGACGAGATACAGGCCTTCAGCTTCTCCATAGGAGGAAAACTGTTTTGAAAAGATAATTCAATAGAACAATATCCAAACTGGTAACTGGTGATTGGTAATTGGTTAAATGGATTGAATCAGTTCCAATAACCAGTTACCAATAACCAGAAAGGATAAGGAATAGTTATGAACTTCAGGACAGCTATCATTTTGAGTTGTTTGACAGGTATAATTTTTGCTTCTTTTGGATATGAACATAGCCGGGCTGAGCCGCAAGGCCGAGCAGCTCTGAAGGTAGGGCTGGTCAGGGTCAGGAAGGTCTTCCGCCAATGCCAGAGCAATATCAGCTATAGACAGCAGGTTTTGGCTGAGTATAACAAAGCTATGGCGGAACTGGAAAGGCTGAGCAAAGAACTCCAAGCCGATGAAGCAGGACTAAAAACTCTAAAGCCGGCCAGCCCTGATTATCTGAAGCAGTACCAGCAGATTCTTCAAAAACGGGCCCATCTGGAGGCTCAGCAGCAATACCATAAGCAGCACAGAGCACTAACTGAACAACGACATACCGAGCAACTGTATAAACAAATCCTGCAGATAACCAAAGACGTGGCAGAAAAGATGCGCCTGGACCTGGTGCTGCAAGACGATGAACCGGAATTTCCGCTGGCCAGTGCCGATGAGCTGGTGATGACTATTAATACCCATAAGGTGTTGTATAGTGCTGGTTGCCTGGATATTACCGCTGAGGTAATAGCTCGACTGGACGAAGAAAAATAAAAGATGGATGCTCGATACTGGATACTTGATACTCGACGAGCATCGAGGACCGAGCATCGAGGACCGAGCATCGAGAATCAATTTGACATGAGATTAACAGTTGCACAATTGGCTAATCGGCTGGGTGCTAAGTTAGTTAGCTCGCCCGAGGGGCTCGACAAGCACTTAAGCGCTGTGCAAGCACTAGAGTCAGCCTGCGACAGTGACGTTACTTTTATTAGTGATGAGCGGCACTTAGCTGGACTTAAAAACTCACGGGCAGGGGCGGTTATCGTGAGCAGACGCCTTAAGAACCTATCTAAGCCGCAGTTAATTGTTGAGAATGTTGACGCAGCTTTGATAGAAGCCTTGAAGGTTTTTGCCCCCCGATTGAAAGCGCCAGCCGAAGGCATTGACCCTACCGCTAAGATCGGTAAGCGCGTCAAGATAGCTAAGGGTGTCGCCATCGGTGCCGGCGTAGTAATTGACGATGGAGTACAAATCGGGCTAAATAGCGTAATCGGCAATGGATGCAAAATAGGCCAGAACTCAAAAATCGGTAAAAATTGTCGCCTGGACAGCAATGTTGTTGTTTATCATAACTGCTGTTTAGGCAACAATTGTTTAATCCAGGCAAACAGCACCATTGGCTCGATAGGTTTTGGCTATTCTTTTATCGACGGTGCCCATAGACTTATTCCACATAATGGCGGAGTGCTAATCGAGGACTTTGTGGAGATAGGGGCCAATTGCTGCATTGACAGAGCCAAATTCGGAAATACTATAATTGGAGCTGGGACAAAGATAGATAATCTGGTGCAAATCGCCCATAATGTAGTGATTGGAAAATGTTGTCTGATAGCCGGGCAGGTTGGCATTTCCGGCAGTTGCAAGCTGGGCAATGGCGTGGTGTTGGGCGGACAGGTTGGCCTGGCAGATAATATAGAGATAGGCGATGATGCCATGATTGGTGCTCGCTCTGCTGTTCTCAATAGCGTGCCAGCCGGTCAGCAAGTAGTTGGTGCGCCGGCTATTGAAAGGAGAGAGGCGCTACGGATAATTGGCTTAACGATGC